>QKDV01000067.1 GCA_003251955.1 Methanospirillum hungatei | reverse complement strand
AATAATGTCTCGCCAAGATACATCCCAATGTCAGTACCAAGCCCCGGTGTCTGGGAGTTCTGGTATTGTACCTGTGTTGGTCCGTCTGCCAGACCTGCCCTAAAAAAAGGTTCCTGGATGGTGGTTATGGTTAGGATTCCGGGCCCATCCGGGATTTGCATGACTCCTGTTGTAGGAGATGGATTATTCCCGTTATTCCATGCTTCCGGAAATGAACTCTCAAATGAAACCAATGTTCCTGCCGATGATGATCCAATAAACAGGAAGATGAAAATTAAAAGTGAAAGTGCGATTCGTTGCATATGTATACCTCTGCATGATCTCACCAATTATCGCAGATAACCGTTGTGTCTTGTGTGCGATCAGGCAGGTCCTGAATTATCCTAACTCCATAGTTTTAGTTCACTCACATAATTCGAAAAATGTCAAAAATATTGGTAAATGGAGTTATAAGATAAGAGAGGCATGTCCATCCTTTCATTATTTTCTTGTTCCACCAAGTGATCCGAGTAGGCCTCTGACAAGTTCTCTTGTTACCTGGGTTCCGATACTTTTTGCAACAGAAACAGCAATGTCGCCTATGATCTCAGCCGGCTGATCCTCTTTTCTGCTCCGTGAGGTTGGTTTTTTTGTGATCGTCTTTTTAGATTTTCCTGATGTGATTGTTTTTTTCTGGGCTGCTACCGGCTCGTCGCGGTCAGTCTCTGTTCGTGCAGTTAATTTCTCATAGGCTGATTCCCGGTCAACTAAAGCATCGTACTTTCCAGCATCAGGAGAGGAGGCAATAATCTTCTTCCGCTCTTCCGATGTAAGAGGGGAGAGCCGGCTTGTCGGAGGGAGGATAAATGCCCGTTCAACCGGGGTTGGTGTACCCTGATTATCCAGAATGGATACAAGTGCTTCTCCTATTCCCAACTCTGTTATTACTGTCTCTGTTTTGAATGCAGGGTTCTGTCTGAATGATCTGGCTGCAGTTCTGACTGCCTTCTCCTCGTTCGGTGTGGTGGCCCTGAGTGCATGCTGAATCTTGTTCCCCAGTTGGCCGAGAACATCTTCAGGGATATCTGACGGACTCTGGGTGATGAAGTAGATCCCCACTCCTTTGGATCTGATGAGCCTGACAATCTGAACAATCTTCTCTACAAGTACTTTGGGAATATCCTTAAAGAGAAGGTGAGCCTCGTCGAAGAAGAAGACAAATTTTGGTTTATCTGGATCACCTGTTTCAGGCAGTTGTTCGTAAAGTTCTGATAAAAGCCAAAGCAGAAATGTGGAATAAATTCTTGGCGATTGCATCAGTTTGTCTGCAGCAAAAAGATTGATGACGCCTTTTCCATTCACAGTTCTGATAAGATCACCGATTTCAAGTGCAGGTTCACCGAAGAACTTGTCTGCTCCCTGATCCTCAAGTGCAAGAAGGGCACGCTGAATTGCACCTGTGGAACTAGTACTGACATTACCGTATGTTCTCTTGATCTCGGCAGCATGATCTGAAACATATGTTATCATCGCCCTGAGGTCTTTTAGATCAAGGAGAAGGAGCCGGTTGTCGTCAGCTACCCGGAATATGATCGAAAGAACTCCTGTCTGGGTTTCGTTCAGATCAAGGATACGAGCAAGCAGAAGCGGACCCATTTCTGATATCGTGGTCCTGACCGGATGACCGCTCTCGCCGAAGAGATCCCTGAAGATTACCGGGTACCCGGCGTATGAAAATCCGACAATTCCGAGTTTTTTGATCCTTTCATCGATCTTTGGATTTCCTCCGCCTTCAACAGCAATTCCCGAAAGATCACCCTTGATATCAGCGAGAAAAACAGGTACCCCAATTGTGCTGAGGTTTTCAACAAGTACACGGAGGGTGACTGTCTTGCCGGTACCGGTTGCTCCCGTTATCAGACCATGCCGGTTAATCATGTCAGGTAGGAGAGTAATATCGGTCTCTCCCTTTGCTATCAGGAGTGGATCAGTCATAGCAGATTTATCAGCATGAAAACTGCATAAAGGTTATATTCATTTTCTCCTATTCCTCCAGTTCACTGTTCTCAATTATTCATTTCAATCGAATAGTTATTGTCTCCTGAAGTCATTAGTTACCAGTATATGGGTGTGCTTCCTCCTCAGGATGAACCGGTAGAGGTAGTAAAAGAAGAAGAGAAACGTCTGTTTGAACCTATATCTATTGATCACGAGATACCCGGTGAACTTGAAGAGACAGATACCCGCTTCATTTCGAATACAATTCCTGAAGAACTTGCGGGATTTCTTGAACCATCAGAGGGAGAAGCAAAGCCGGTACCGGAAGTAAATCCATATCTTACAACTGCCAGACAACTCATCCTCGAGCATGAATGGGAAAAGGCATTGCCCTTCATCAAGATGAGTCTGAATCAGAATGATGACGACGGTACAGCCTGGTTATACAAAGGAATTGTCGAGTTATACCTTAATCAGGGAGATGAATCAGAACACAGTCTGCAGCGTGCAGTAACGTATGAGAAAACCAGCAGTACAGCACATTACTATCAGGCATACCTCCGCTATAGGGATGGGAAATATGCAGCTTCTCTCATTCTGTTGACTGATGTTTTGAAAGAAAATCCTGCCCATACACGTTCGCGGTTTTTGTCCGGTCTTTGTAAAGTGTATCTGCAGAAATATAACGACGCGTTTGATGATCTAGAGATCCTTTTCAATAGTAATCGAAAGAATATTCGTGCCCTTCTCCTGATGGCATACTGTAGAATTAAAACACGAAGGTATATTGATGCCATATCCCTACTTGATCAACTCCTTGAACTGCGAGAACACCATGTTCCTGCATGGGAGATGAAGTCACGTGCTCTTTTAAGCGAAGGACGCTACTCCGAGGCTGTCACATCAGCAAGACGGCTTCTATCGCTTTCTCCCCATAATCACATAGGTCTCTATGTCCGAACTATGGGGTATATCAAACAGGGTTTGTATGAAGATGCCCTAAAATCAGCACATGAAATGACCAGTCATGAACCATTGCAGAGTGCCGGGTGGACTCTAATGGGCCTTGGCTATATGGGGCTTGATAAATATCAGGATGCATTAAAGCGGTTTGATCGTGCTCAACTTTTGAATCCTAACGATGATCAGGTTACCTCATATCGTGTTCAGGCCCTTCGGAAATTAAAAAGGTATGGGGACCTTCTCCAGTTTTATGCACATGTTACGGAAGAAAATCCTGAAGATCTTAAAGCATGGTATAACAAGGGTGTACTACTCCACCGGGCAGGCAAGTTTGAGGAAGCTATCCAGTGTTATGATCGGGTTATATCAAAAAATCCACGCGAATATCGTGCTATCCTGAACAAGGGGAAGGCCTTGCAATCACTGCATCAAAATTCTGAAGCAATCAAATCCTTCCAACTGGCAATATCAGTATATGGTGAAAGTGCCGATACCGCGGATGCCTGGTATCATCTTGGCCAGATCTATACCGTACTTGTCAGGCTCAGGGAGGCACTAACAAGTTTTGATCAGGCACTGGCACTTCGTCCTGAATTTGTAAAAGCACTTGTATGGAAAGCTCATGTTATGGATGAACTCGGTATGAAACAGGAAGCTTTCCAGACAATGAGTAAGGCACGACGTCTTGATCCGAGCGTAACCAAAAAGATCAAGAGCAGACTTGTTCATGACTGATGGTAATGGAAATCAGTCACTAGAACTCTGCTAAATGTTTTAGAAATCCTTCTCAAAAAAATCCCAATTCTAATCGGGATGTTACTGTTTTCTGCTCTTGGAGCCGGTTCTTGTTATCATTTTTGAGAATCTTATAGGTCCTGGTTGATTGGTATGTGGTCCGAGTTGTTCCTCATGAACATGAGAGTGCGGGGTATGTCTTTGGCCAAGTGGTCCCTTAGGCCATGAATGGTGTGACGGATGGGGTATTGGGCCTTCCATTGGGTGATGCTTATGATCCTCAAGATACCTGGTCCTGTCCCTGCTTCCTCTTACACTGGAGGAGGTCCCCTGTTTCCTGACTAAAAACATGTGTCTTGGAGACATAACTCCGAATGGTGTTAATCTCTTAAATAATTATCCTCTGTTGGAGGCTGTAATCAAAAATAAAAGATGGTGAAAATGATCTATTTATGAGTAATTTACAACTTGAGTCTTCCAATCCGTTCGATCATCCTTGCTTTCTTTGCCAGTGCTGCAGATGCTGCCCTGTCAATACCTGCACGCATTTCCTCAAAGTCCCGGCTTTCTTTATCGACCAGTTTTTTTAGAGGTGTGTATGCTGCCTCTCTGAACCGTGGCCTGAACTCTGTCTCTTTTCCATCCCTGATCAGTACTGGTTCAGCTCTACCACTTTCTACACGTCCAATTTCTGCTGTCTTGACGCCAACTCCCTCAAGTACACACTTCACTTCATGAACAATTTCTTCAGGGGCGACCACGAGCATTGCATCAAGAGAGACACCAAGGGGATCAATCTCAAGTTCTTCTAGCATTGTTCTGACAACCGGATCGACAAGTCCCAGGACCTGCTCTTCTTCGACGATAAACCTACATCCCGCTGTCTCTGCCATCTCAAAGATATCCCCCCTAAGTCCTCCATTTGTCACATCGGTCATAGCGTGAATCTGTTGAAGTACTTCACTTTTAAGCAGGGCATCGGCGCCTTTTAGGAATTGGAGGTTGATTGTCCTATCAACGATGTCTGGATATCCATAATAAAGAGCGGTTGTTGCAATGGTTCCCCCTCCTGCTCCTTCAGTCATCAACAGGATGTCACCCGCTCTTGCCTCTCTTCTGGCAGTGACATGATTGGCAACTCCTACACACCCCACACATCCGGTGAGGCGTTCTCCAATTACCATGTCACCTCCAATACGAAGGGTCGATCCTGACACGAGCGGGACCTGCATTATTTCTCCCACTGTTGTTATACCGGCGGTGTAGTCAAATATCTTTGAGACATCCCCGTCATCAGCCACATGGATGTCTGAAAATAACATCACCGGTCTTGCACCCATAACATAGCAGTCGCGAAGTGTTGCCCTGGTTACATGAAATCCGGCAAGAAACGGGAAGTCACTGAGCCGTGAGTGCATCCCGTCGACGGTACAAATGATATATCGTCCTTCTGCCTCCACAACTCCGGCATCATCCATCTCATCGACTCCGACGTTTGCCCCGGTCTTTCCGATAATATCAGCAATCTTTCTGTGTGCGTAAAAATCTCCGGTCCCTCGTGAGCCTACACCGAACTCCCCCATCGCCACATCTGCCTGGGTACATGTGAGAAGATCGGTGGTTAGATTGCTGGTATTTTTTACTTCAGTAATAACTGCATTCGCAAACTGCTCTGCATATTCATGTGATACTGATTTTATCTCGCGAATCCTTGATGAGAGATCCCTGACTATTTCAGCCTCTGTCCGGCCGGATTTCATATTTCGCCGGACATAGCCTTCAACATCCATGCAACCAGATTCGCATACTGGCGATAAATAAGTCTTCTTGATATCCTTTCCTGACTATCTCATATGGTACAGGTTCTTTGTAGAACCACTCTCCTGGTGGGGCCGAACAGATGATGCGATCTTATACATCCGGATCTCTGCTGATCTTCTCTTTCATACTATTAGCATCCGTTTTTCCGTTTCAGGTGTATGGAGATGATAACTACACCTCAAGAGAGATTCCAGATATATCCTCTAACAGTTCTGATGGTACTGTTCAGCCCGTTTCTCTCACCTGGAGAAGCAAATTATCAAGTGACCTGCTCCAACTGATAGATCCCTCGGTGTCTCCATCAGGGAAGACCGCTGCAAGCCTTACCCGCGAGATGGAACTTTTAGGCCAGCTCCGGTTTGATTCACTGAATCGTTCTGAAGTTCATGTCACACTCACCCTTATTCAGGATAGCACTCTCAACAATGTCGCCCGGTATCTGAATGAATCAAGATCAGATCCGGGCTTTGGCCTGATTACCGGATGGGTAAGAACGGATCAGATCTCAAATCTTTCCTCCCTCCCTGAGGTCAGGGACATACATACCGTCCTTCCACCCGCTGGTTCCGGGACTATACTATCCGCAAACCTGTCTCCTGGAAACTTATCTGCAATATCTCCTGACTGTAATTCTGATTTGAATGATCCAACTGGAAGTGGTATGAATACTGTAGTATCTGATTCAGTATGGAAAGGAAAACTATCAACTGATCTGGTTCAACTCCTTGATGATCACTATCTCTCTCCGGGCCAGACATCAGGCAATGCGGCAGAACTGATGCGTGCAACCGGTGAACTCAGAAGTTCAAAAGATAATCTGAGTGAGATAATGGTAACAGCCCGTGTAAGTCCAGGAGCATCTGTAGCACCGATACAATCGTTTTTCAGCAATGCGGAGACAGACAACCAATATGGCAGAATATCAGGCTGGCTGTCTCTTCAGAATCTTTCCCTGTTTGCTAGAGAGTCTGCAGTCCTATCTGTCATGTCTCAACTTCCTGCTTTTACATCATGCGTTACGACCGAAGGAGATGATATTCTCCATACCTGTGAACTCCGTAACTCAACAAATCTTTCAGGAAAGGGAGTGAAAGTTGGTATTATCTCTGATGGTGTAACCAGTCTTGATACAATTGTTGCGGCTGGAGAGCTCCCTTCTACCATTCATGTACTCAGTAACTATATTGGTGGTGATGAGGGAACCGCGATGCTTCAGGTCGTACATGATATTGCCCCTGATGCAGAACTCTACTTTTCGGATCGCGGCTCAAGCCAGATCGAGTTTGTACAGGCGATGGATCATCTGATCAGTGACGGGTGTAGGATCATCTGTGATGATATCACCTATGTTGAACCCTTCTTTGAAGATGGGTACATTGCCCGCAATATCAGGGACCGGATTCTCTCCTATGATATATTGTACATCACATCTGCAGGAAACTTTGCCCAAGAACATTACCAGGCACCATTCAACGGATATCTGGACAAGGGATATCTCTGGCATGATTTTCAGGGGTCAAACGGCTCGAAGGATCTGAAGTTTACTGCTCCTCCTCATTCGGCAGGTCACGTCATTCTCCAGTGGGATGATCAATTCTCCGAATCTTCAAATAATTATGATCTCTTCCTCTACAACGATGAGATGAGGGAGATTGGCAGAAGTGTGAAGATCCAGGACGGGGATGATGACCCGATGGAGTACTGTCGGTTTGTAAACGAGAATGACCTTTCAAAAGATTACTATGCCAGAGTAGTTCAGGCGGGAGGAGAGAACCGGACGATCGAACTGTATGTGCTACCAATTGGAGGAAGTCAGGTCTCAATGGATCCCTGTACTCCTGAAGATTCTATGTTTGGTCAACAGGCTGTTCCAGAAGCGATATCCGTGGGAGCGGTAAATCCTGATAAAAACCATTCTTCAGTTGAACC
>QKDV01000192.1 GCA_003251955.1 Methanospirillum hungatei | reverse complement strand
TGGGAGTGGTGCCCGGTTTCCTCTAATTACATTCATAATGAAGAATGAAATCGGAAGGATGAGGTTGATGACCACCGCATTAAAGAGGACGCTAAAGGGGAGAAAAACATACGGAGGAAACCCGAAGACCGGGTATCCTGTTACAGGAACAAATGGAAAACATGGAATGAGAATGGTGATGAGGATCAGTGCTTTCGTATCTGCCATTCCCATCAGGTTGAACCTGGTGAAGAGGTAGAATGCAACCACAAAGAAGAGGATCAGCGGAATGAGTGGCATCATCATGCGCAGATCTCCTGCTTCTGCCAACAAGTACCAGAACCAGAAGAGCATGGGAATACCGATTGCAATTGCTGGGTACCACATTACAACCGGAACTGCACGCTCTTTGATATCTTCCCAACATCCGTAAATGAGAGTTATGATAAGGGCCAGAGCATTAACTGCAAGAGGGAGCATGACCGCAGGCATGCTTAATATTTCCATGATACCTTTTCTCTCCGATCCTTAATCTCCTGTTCGATCCTGGTCCTGTGATAGGTGTTCCTGCTACCGCTTCAGAACACCCATCTCTGCAAGCCTTGCAGGGAGATACTCATCAGTGACGAAGTCAAGCCCACGTGCAGCAAATGCCTGTTGTTCTGATTTCAGATTGAGGGAGAGCTGGAGATCTATCTGCTCACGCCAATAATCTGATGCAAATCGTGGGTCTGTTAATTCTGCTTTGAGAGCAGAGATGTCCTGTTCAGTCAGTTTGTCAGATGGGAGATCATAATCCCTGATATCGGTAGGCTGCACCCCGATGAATCTGGCAGAGGGTGTTGCAAGGATCTCTGATATATGTGCACTCTTGATCGAACCGTATGCAACAGAAGCATAAATCCGATATGACCACGGGTCCCCATCGGTGAAGACCGTGACCGGAAGTTCAAACTCTTTGGCGAGTCTGTTGAGAACTCGCCTTGTCGATCTTGCAGGCTGGCCTTTGAGGTGGACCAGAATGGCATCATACTTCTCGTCAAACCCGTTTTCTATCAGACGGGCATACATACCACCGGTCTCTATTGCAATGACCATTTTGGCGTCATGATCCACAAGTTCAAGTTTCTCCACATTTGTCGGGATCTGATATCCGGTTTCACCGACATCATTGCCACAGTGGATCTCCTTTGGACCACGCCTCGTCTCCTCCCTGATCCTGAGCGGGCCAAACACACTGGCTCCGTCCTCTTCAGGTCTGAGGTTGAACTGTTCACGTTGAACATCTGTGAGGATCTCAAGATCTTCGATAAGGAGATTTGAGTCGTTCTGAGCTGCAAATTTTGCCCTCTTCCAGCCTTCTGAAATGTAATACAGTTCTCTTAAGGTGGATGAACGGTTCTCCACGATCTGATGTCTGATAAACCAGATCACATATGCCATCTTGAGGATATGTAGGGCACTTTTCTCGGTTCCTGCCTCACGAAGCCTCTCCCGGTCGCCGTATTTCCAGACCTCAGTATCCTCATCGTACTCGATGTTCTTCTTGGTCCTGGTCGGCATCGTGATGGATGGGAGATCGCCCCTGGTCATCTGGGAGTACCATTGCCTAGGAATCCCTAGCAGTTTATTGAGTGTCTCCTTCTTTCTGACTTCCTTATCGATCAAGATCCACCACCACTTTCTTCTTCTCGTCTATTCCCCTTATATCAATACTACCTCTTCCTGTTCCGGGAAACTCGGTGATCCAGGTCTCTGATGGGCCGATACGGAGCTGCCATACTGCTGAGTAGTCATCTCCTATCTTCTCGACAAAGACTGGTGGTTTGTCTGCCTTCTGTGGATCATCCTGAGTGATAGCGTAAAGTGAGATGTCAACTGCATGGGAAGTATAATTACTCACCAGTATTGAGACGATCCCATCCGTAGTCCTCTTCTTGGCAACCAGCCGTTTCATGATCTGGCCTTCAATAGGGGAGGTATCTGGGATGGGTAACTCAAGAGTCTCTGCTACCTTTGCTGCAATATCTGGAATGATGGAACAGATCGCCCGTGCTCGTTCCTCACTCTGTCTGCTTCGGTCACGGCGCTGGATAAATGTCTTGAGATCACGCCCGAGATCCTGGAGGGCCAGGGTAATCTCTCTCTCGATCTCGGGTATGGACGCAACCGCATCCTTGCTCTCGCTCGTGAATGGAACATTGGTCGATGCCACATGCACGAGTATGATCAACGGGCCAGTGGGGAGTCCCTGCTGGCTGATGCCATAGGTCTTCCAGTTAACTCCGCTGATGCAGGATGTGATTGCACAGGCTCCTTGCTGATACATTAGTGGCACCCGGTTTGCAAACCTCATGATCCTGGCAGTTCCTTCTGCCTCAAGTTTGCCTCCCCAGCCTAAAGCAGCCTCAACAATAAATGGATGCCCATGGTACACAGCGGCAGGCCGGGTTCTTGCCGAGATGTAGTCGAGCTGAAACTCCTTTTCAAGCCCCTGTCTGACAAGTTCCTCTCCTATTGGAGAGAGACATTGTTGGGCTGGGGGCGGTGGGACATTTGCACTTTGCATCGCTGCAAGCAGGTTCCCGAGTTCTTTTATATTGAGAGATGAAGCCTGGCGGTCTTCCTTCATCGTTGAGCTGTTTAGGATCTCGGTTGCTGTCTTGTCACCCACCCTGCTGAACCCTTCAATCAGAAATGATCTGAGTGGTTCTTTAGAAGCAGCGGCCATCCGTTTGAGTTCGCCAAGTTCAACACCGTGTGGATGTGGTTTGATCGCTTTTGGCGGGATGATCGGCTCCTCACTTGCACGGTCAAATGTCATCGTTTCCCCGTCGAGATCTACCCTGATCCGACAATGGGGATTTACAACCGAGGTGTACCTGAGGTACTCAATAAGCCTCTTTCGTGCAGTCAGACTACTCCTGAACTCTATCTCAATTCTGGTACCATGAGTCCGATCCCAGGATATTTCTTCACGTGAAAGGATTTCAGGTTCGTTAGTCTCGGTTTTAATCTGGATGAGCATTCTGAATGCTCCCCGATCTGCACCGCACCGTGAGATAACAAGTGTCGGGGTTCCGGTTGTGAGCTGGGCATAGAGAACTGCTGCCGAGATTCCGATACCCTGTTGTCCGCGTGACTGGCGAATCTGGTGGAACCGGGATCCGTAGAGGAGTTTTCCAAAGACAAACGGAATATTTTCTGGAACAATACCCGGACCGTTGTCTTCTACTACTACCTTGAAGACATCATCCTGCATTCTGAAGATTCCAAGGTAGATATCTGGGAGAACCCCTGCCTCCTCGCAGGCATCAAGTGCGTTGTCAATCGCCTCTTTGACCGTGGTGATGATCCCCCTCACCGGGGAGTCAAATCCGAGTAGGTGCTTATTCTTCTCAAAAAATTCTGCGACACTGATGCTTCGCTGCTGTCGTGCAAGTTCATCCGCAAGAGATTCAGCCGGAAGTTCTGCCTGCACAGGCCCGCTATCTTTTTTTCGTGCCATCGGTTGGAAAAATTATGAGGTGTCAGTACTCGTGCAGCGGTACTAATTATTGTGCGGTTAGCGAGGTGATCACTTCATCAAGTGAAAGGGTCTGTTGTTCTCCTCCTTTCATATTCTTGAGAGTTGCTTTTCCAGATTTGACCTCTTCCTCTCCTATGATAACTACATAATCAGCACTCTTTCCGGCATTTTTCATCTGGGCTGAAAATCCCCTCCCCATCAGATCGATGCTACAGATAATGCCCCTGGCCCTTAGTTCATGGGAGACTGCGACTGCCCGGTCTCTGGCTTCTGGAGTGAATACAACTGTTACATGAGGCTGGAACGGCATCCAAATTTTCTCTCCTAACGCAACCATCACCCGGTCAAATCCAATGGCAAATCCTACTGACGGAGTATCCTCTCCACCGAACAGATGTGCAAGCCGGTAAGCACCGCCACCAAGGATCTGATTTTCGGCTCCCAGACCTTCTGCAAAGCATTCAAAGACAACTCCCGTGTAATAGTCAAGACCTCGGGCAATTGCAGGATTGATCTCGTACTGGATCCCCTGGCTGTCCAATATTCTGAATGTCTCCCTGATCCTGTCAGCCTCCGGGATCTCACCAATGACAGTAAAGACCTCATCCAGTGTCCGGGCACTTATCAGCTGCTGTAGAGGGTCTGCAAGATTCTCCCTGCCTGTTTCTGAGAGGAATGCTGAGGCTGCATCTGTGTCACGCTTGTCAAGGAATGACCTCACCTTCTTCTGATCTTCAGCTGGGAGATCTTTGAGCAGGGTTCGCATAAAGGAGAGATGCCCGATCTTCATGACAAAGGTAACACCTGAAGTCCTGAGCAGTTCATCGGCTACCATCATGACCTCTGCATCAGCCATCGCTGAGTCTGCTCCTATAAGTTCGATCCCAAACTGCCAGAACTGCCGGTATCGTCCCTTTTGCGGGCGTTCGTACCGGTAGCAGTCTGCATAATAACACCACTTGATCGGCTTTGTCAATGACCGTCCTTCATTGACAAAGGTTCTGAGGACCGGGGCGGTTAGTTCTGGCCTGAGAGCCAGTGATCTGCCACCCTTGTCTTCGAAGACGTACATCTCGTCAATGATCCCCTCACCGGATCGTATCGTGAAGAGTTCAAGTTCCTCAAATGTGGGTGTTGATACTTCGCGGTACCCCCAGGTCCGGGCCTTTGCCCTCATACGTGCCTCGATCTCCCTGCGCTGCTCCATCTCATCAGGGAGCATATCCCGTGTTCCTCGTGGTCTGCTCAGCATGTGTGCCCTCTGAAACTACCGCCTGGCTGGTGTTTTTCCAAGAGCCCGGTCAAGTACCGGTTCAGTTGAAAAAACCTGCTCCCGTTTCTGCTGTCCCTGAAGCCAGAGTCCAAGCAGGACAATACCAATGCCCAGAATGTCAGCTGACGGGAAGAGCAGGATCTCTCCTGCTCCAGCGGTGGCGATCGCGGTGTGTAATACTCCCATTCGTGCCGCTCTCCGGTACCCGGCAAGACCGGTTCTCATATAAATCCTGATATCACGCAGCCAGAGAAAGATACCTGTGGCTGCACCGAAGATGGCGATATAGAAGAGATAACTCACCACAATGAACCTATTATGTAATCTTTGACTCATATCTTACTATCTTATATGGAGCCTGACGGTGATCTGCGGGATCTTCTGGAGCGTGTCAGAAGAGGGGTTTTATCCCCTGATGAGGCTGAAAAGGAGATACAAGGCAGGGGCACAGGTCATATCGGGTCGATTGCACATCTTGATCTTGAGCGGGCCGGCCGGTGTGGTATTCCTGAAGTAGTGCTTGCAGAGGGTAAAGATCCTGTACATCTGTATGCCATTGCAGAAGGGTATGCCCGCAGAGCCGGCAGATGTGTTATCACAAGAATTGATCCTGACACATTACCTGCCTTGCAGGAGATCACAAAGCGGCTTGGCATCTCATACGAGTACTCTCCTGAAGGCCGGGTTATGGTTCTTGCCGGTGCTCCGAAGGTACCTGAAACCGGTGGTATAATCGGGGTTATCACCGCTGGAACATCTGATATCAGGGTTGCCGAAGAGGCACGTGTCATTGCTGAAGAGATGGGATGCACGGTCCGAACAGCATATGATGTCGGCGTTGCCGGACTGCATCGGCTCTTTCCGGTGATTGAAGAGATGAAAGACTGTCATGCCTTTGTTGTGGCAGCAGGCAGGGAAGGGACGCTTCCTGCAGTGATTGCAGGTCTTATGGATCAGCCGGTCATCGGTGTTCCGGTCTCAACCGGATATGGATACAAGGGAAAAGGGGAGGCTGCTCTTGCCAGTATGCTCCAGTCCTGCTCTGTGCTGACTGTTGTAAATATTGATGCCGGATTTGTTGCCGGGGCATTCGCAGCAAGGATTGCAACTATGGTTGCGGGGAGAAGATCGTGAAACGTGCATTTTATATCGGCAGGTTTCAGCCGTTTCACAACGGCCACCTGACTGTCATCGACCGCATCACCAAAGAGGCTGATGAACTGATAATTGGTATTGGGAGTGCCCAGCTCAGCCATGACCTTGAGAATCCCTTCACTGCAGGTGAACGGGTACTGATGATCACCAGGGCGCTGGTGGGCCTGAGTCGGCCTTTTTATGTCATCCCTATAGAAGATATCAAGCGTAATGCTCTCTGGGTTGCTCATATCATCTCTATGACACCCCCCTTTGATATCGTGTACACGAGTAACCCGCTGGTAATCAGACTTTTTTCAGAGGCAGGAATACCTGTCTGTTCACCAGACATGTTCAAGCGTGAATCACATTCTGGAACATCAATAAGGGAGCGGATGCGGGCAGGTGAATCGTGGGAAAGTCTGGTTCCTCCCTGTGTGGTTGATGTGATCAGTGAGATTGATGGAATTGATCGTATCAGGGATCTTGACCGTAGTGATGGCGATCTTTCAACTTTGAATTCATCAGAGGCCGACCATGTTTAAGCGAATAACTGAATTATTCAGATCAAAAAAATCAGAACCGAGAACCAGTGTAACAACTCTTGCTGATCTACCTGCATGGCTCGATGCAGAAGAACAGACCTATATCAGTCTGCGTTCAGAACAGTTCAACGATTCACGTGAAATTATTGATAAGGCCAGACAGGATATTCTTCAGCTTCTGGCAGAGTTCGGGGTTGAAGATTCTGTTGTAGAGCCTATGCATCCAAAGGTTGAGCAGGTGAACCGGCACAACCTCCCGCAGTTCAAGCACAAGGTGGAAGATGCCCTGGATGTCGAGTTCTCGGATGAGGATGAGACCTATTATCAGCAGGTTGCCGAGATGATCAACAGTTGTTTTAAGGCATATCGGGGTCCCGGCCGGTATCTTCATCACCTGTACGGAGATGAGGTAAAGGTCTTTAGACAACTGATGGATCAGATTGGAAAAGAACTCAATCTCCTGACCGAGGCTATAAAGAACTCACGTATCAGGCTTGGACAGATCGAGGCTGTCAGGGATGGAATGGGGGTGGTCAGGGATACAGAGGAAGAACTTGCCGAGGTTGCTGCAATCAGAAGTGAGATGGATGAGAGACGTAACGACCTTATCAGGCGTAAAGAAGAGTTTTCCCGGGATCTGGATCTTCATGCCTTAAGCCCTGAGTTTAATGAGTATACCGCTGCTCAGACAAAGATTGAAGAAGAAAAGTTAAGAAGTCTTGAGCTTTTTGAAGCACTTGATGCTCTAGTGAGAACAGCCCTTCCGATCTGGCGACGGGCACTTCGAATTGTGCAGGATGAACGAAAGAAGGATGAGGAGAAACTTCTTGACAGGCTGATCCAGGAAGCTGTGCTCCAGCATTATGCAGACCCGGAGATCCCGAAACTGATCAGATCCACAACTGGTGAGATCTTCAGATCCATTGAAAATGAATCCATTCCTCTCAAAAACTCGTTTGAAAAGTCA
>QKDV01000025.1 GCA_003251955.1 Methanospirillum hungatei | reverse complement strand
ATGAATGAGTATGGCAAACCTTTATCCCTCATCGCAGCCTCTTTATGATGCTACAAGAGAGATGAACAAGTGGGTTCGTAGCTCAGTTTGGCAGAGCGCCTGGCTTTTAACCAGGTGGTCGGGGGTTCAAATCCCCTCGAGCCCGTTCCACTTGCAGTTGTGGTTTTTTCGTGCACAGATTTTTTAATCGAATTGCGGTTGCAATCGAGGGGGTATGGCGTTGAACGCCGAGCTGAATGTACTTAAGCATGAGATGGTACCAGAGCACAGTATCATGGCCGATGAAGATGTCAAAGCGCTCTTTTCCAAGTATAACATCGGGCAGGAACACCTGCCCAAGATTTATCATGATGATCCGGCAGTGCTTGCCATAGGGGCCCGGATTAATGACGTCATCAAGATCGTCAGAAAGAGTATGACAGCTGGTCGTGCAGAGTCCTACCGTCAGGTAGTAAAGAGACCCAAGAAGTGAGCCTGGGGCTGATCTTTTGATTGATAGGAGCATCCTTTCACAGGCATATTTTGCCCGGGACCATGTTGCCCGGCATCAGTTGGATTCGTTTAATTATTTTCTGACTCATAATCTGCATAAGGTCGTTGAAGAGCAGCGGATTATTGAAACAGATATTGAGTCACGAGGTAAAGGAAACGAACCGGTATCGGTTGAGCTAGGAGACCTCAAAATTTTACGTCCTCTTGTCAGGGAAGCAGATGGTTCGCAGTCTGAATTATTCCCCGGTGAGGCGCGGCTGCGCAATATTACATACGCAGCACCGATTCAGCTTGATCTGACCCTCATTCAGGGTGGGGTTCGTCAGGAGCCGGTAACCGCAACCATCGGACAACTCCCTATTATGGTCGGTTCAGTTGCCTGTAATCTGTCCGCTCTGACTGAAGAGGAACGTGTTTCTCATGGAGAAGACCCGCTTGATCCCGGGGGCTATTTTATCGTCAACGGAACTGAGCGTGTGCTGATGACGCTTGAGGATCTTGCCTCAAACAAGATCATGACCGAGTACACCGAGCGGTACAACGAACGTATCTACGTAGCCAAGGTATTCTCACAGTTCAGGGGATACCGTGCTCTCGTAGTTGTGGAACGTAACCGTAAGAACCTGCTTGAGGTTACCTTCCCGTCTGTTGCCGGTCACCTCAGATTCGTGGATCTGATGCGTGCACTCGGGATGACCAGCGACGCAGAGGTTGTCAAGGCTGTCTCAACCGATGAGGATATTCTCACCTTCATGATGCAGAATCTTGAAGAGAGTGAGTGTGATTCGGTTGAGTGTGGAGTTATGTATGTGGGGAAGAAACTGGCACCAAACCAGACCCGTGACTACCAGAAGAAACGGGCTGAGTTTGTGCTTGATAACTACCTGCTCCCGCATCTCAATTACATGATGCCGCGGTTTGTTCATGAGGAAGACGAAGAACAGATGAAGATTGTCCGCTCTGTCAGGCTTGCAAAAGCACACTTCCTCGGGCGTATGGCTGAGGCATGTTTCGATCTAGTCCTTGATCGCCGGCGTATCGATGACAAAGATCACTACGCCAACAAGCGGCTCAAACTTGCCGGCGACTTGATGGAAGATCTCTTCCGTATCTCACTCAACCGACTAACCCGTGATATTAAATATCAACTTGAACGTGCCAGCATGAGGCACCGCGACCTCTCAATAGCAACTGCGGTTCGTGCCGATGTACTTACTGAACGTCTGCTCCATCCTCTTGCAACTGGTAACTGGGTAGGTGGCCGGACTGGTGTGTCACAGCTCCTTGACCGCATCGATCATATGAGTGTCCTCTCACACCTTCGCCGTGTCATCTCTCCACTCTCACGTTCCCAGCCTCACTTCGAGGCTCGTGATCTCCACCCGACTCAGTGGGGACGTATCTGTCCGAGTGAGACTCCTGAAGGTCCAAACTGTGGGCTGGTGAAGAATTTTGCCCAGATGGTCGAGATCAGTAAAGGGGTTTATGATGATGAAGAGATTATCAGGATGCTCTACGGCCTTGGTGTAGAACAGATTCGGGGTGAGATCCAGTGATCGAAACAAAATCACGTGTGTTCGTTGACGGTGCACTTATCGGCCTTGTCGATGATCCCAAGGATCTGATCCAGAAGATCAGAACAATGCGCAGGCAGGGGGTTATATCGACTGAGGTGAACTGTTCACACAAAGAGTTCAACGGCGATATCATCATCCATACTGATCGTGGGCGTGCCCGTAGGCCGCTGATCGTCCTTCAGGAAGGCAAACCACTGATCACCGAGGATGATCTCCAGAAACTGAAGAACAAGGAGATTGGATTCCTTGACCTGATCACAAGTGGTGTCATTGAGTTTGTTGACGCTGAAGAAGAGGAAGATCTTCTCATCGCAATGACTCCTGATGATATCACGCCTGAACATACTCATCTTGAGATTGATCCATCACTCATCCTAGGTATTGGGGCAGCACATGTCCCATTCCCTGAGCATAATGCATCTCCACGTGTAACAATGGGTGCAGGAATGGTCAAGCAGGCGCTCGGATTTGCGAACGCCAATATGAAGCTCAGGCCAGATACCCGTGGTCACCTGCTTCACTATGTTCAAAAACCCCTTGTGTATACCCAGACCTCTGAAGGAATCGGTTCAGATGATCGGGCAGCAGGTCAGAACTTCGTGGTTGCTATCCTCTCATACGAAGGGTACAACATTGAAGATGCACTCATCTTCAACAAGGCTTCGATCGACAGAGGGCTTGGCAGGTCTCACTTCCTGAGAACCTATGAAGGTGAAGAGCGCCGCTATCCTGGAGGTCAGATTGACCGTATTCAGGTTCCCGATGAGGATGTTGTTGGTGCTCACGGTGCAGATTATTATGCAAATCTGGATGATGATGGTATCATTAATCCTGAAACGGTTGTCAATGAGAAGGATGTCATTATTGGCAAGACTTCTCCACCCAGATTCCTTGAAGAACCAAGTTCTGAACTGATTACCGTTGAGAAGCGGCGTGATACCTCGGTCACCATGCGTAGTAATGAGCATGGTATTGTTGACACTGTGATCCTTACCGAAGGAGAGAACAACTCCAAACTGGTTAAGGTTAGAACCCGTGATCTTCGTATACCCGAGGTCGGTGATAAGTTTGCATCCCGTCACGGGCAGAAGGGAGTTGTCGGACTGATCACACCCGCCGTGGACATGCCGTTCACTGAGTCTGGTATGGAGCCTGACCTTGTCATCAATCCACATGCAATCCCGTCGCGTATGACCATCGGTCACATGCTTGAGATGCTTGGTGGCAAAGTTGGATCGCTTGAGGGTCACAGAGTGAACGGAACTGCATTCTCGGGAGCCAGAGAGGAAGATCTGAGGTCCGCACTCAAGAACTTTGGCTTCTCTCATACTGGTCGTCAGGCCATGTGGGACGGAATTACCGGCCGCAGATTCCAGGCAGATATCTACATCGGTGTCATCTACTATCAGAAACTCTACCACATGGTTTCCTCTAAGATGCATGCACGTTCACGTGGTCCTGTTCAGGTTCTGACCCGTCAGCCAACCGAAGGGCGTGCCCGTGAAGGAGGTCTTCGTTTTGGTGAGATGGAGCGTGATGTGATGATCGGACATGGAGCAGCAATGGCTCTTAAGGAGCGTCTGCTTGAAGAGTCTGATAAGGTCACCGAGTTCGTCTGTGCCAACTGTGGTATGGTTGCGATGCTTGATCGGAAGATGAACATCACCCGTTGCCTCAATTGTGGTAATGAAACAGATATCTATCCTGTTGAGATGAGTTACGCATTCAAACTCCTCCTTGATGAGATGAAGAGTATGATGATCGCACCCCGTCTCAACCTAGAGGATGTCGTATAAGGAGGAGTGAAACATGCCAAGCCCAAAACGAATTGGGAGGATCGAGTTCGGCCTCCTCTCTCCGAAAGAGATCCGCCAGATGAGTGTTCGCAAGATCATCTGGGCAGATACTTATGATGATGATGGGTTCCCATACCCGCAGGGTCTTATGGATCTGCACCTTGGTGTCATTGACCCTGGTCTGCGATGTAAGACCTGTAGCCAGAAGGCCGGTGAATGCCCTGGTCACTTTGGTCACATTGAACTGGCGAAACCAGTTATCCATGTCGGATACACCCGTCTGATCAGGAAACTGCTCAGGGTTACCTGCCGTGAGTGTGGTCGTCTTCTTCTTTCACCTGAAGAGATCGAGAAGATCATGGGTCCGGAGGATGAGAGCAGCGGTGACTCTCTCTCTGAGAAAGATGTTAAGAAGGAGCGTATCTGCCCCCACTGTGGAGAACAGCAGCTCAAGATCAACTTTGAGAAACCTACTACCTTCGCTGAGGTTACAACAGATGATCGTGGCAAGAAGGTCGAGAATAAGCTGACCCCTGCAGATATCAGGTCACGACTTGAGAAGATCCCTGATGATGACCTTATTCATCTTGGAATAGAGCCTTCTGTTGCACGTCCCGAGTGGACAATCCTCACTGTGCTTCCGGTTCCACCGGTCACAATGCGACCATCCATTATCCTTGAGAATGGTCAGCGCTCTGAAGATGATCTAACTCACAAACTAGTGGACATCATCCGTATCAACCAGCGGTTTAAAGAGAATCAGGACGCTGGAGCTCCTCAACTGATCATCGAGGATCTCTGGGAACTGCTTCAGTACCATGTCACCACTTATATGGACAATGAGGTTGCAGGATGTCCGCCTGCACGTCACCGGTCTGGTAGGCCACTTAAGACACTCTCACAGCGTCTTAAAGGAAAAGACGGTCGTTTCCGTGGCAGTCTTTCTGGTAAGCGTGTCAACTTCTCTTCGCGTACCGTCATCTCTCCAAGCCCGAACCTCTCTGTCAACGAAGTTGGTATTCCACTCAAGATCGCCAATGAGATGACCATCCCTGTTCAGGCAACTATATACAATATTGATGAACTCCGTCAGATTGTCAAGATCGGTCCTGAAAGACCAGGTGTACGAAGTCCTTGTGGTGCAAATTATGTCATCAGACCTGACAAGCGGCGTATCAGGCTGGTAAAGGGAACCGGGGCAGAAGACGGGAACCTTGAGTTCGTCTCTGAACAGATTGAACCCGGCTGGATCGTCGAGCGTCATCTTCGTGACGGAGATATCGTGCTCTTCAACCGTCAGCCTTCCCTGCACCGTATGTCCATCATGGCTCATTGGGTCAAACTGATGGATGGAAAGACGTTCAGACTTAACCCTGCAGTCTGTCCTCCATATAACGCAGATTTTGATGGTGATGAGATGAACCTGCACATCCCTCAGACTGAAGAGGCTAGGGCTGAGGCAGCAATGCTTGCAAGTGTGCAGGAGAACATTCTCTCACCGCGTTTCGGCGGCCCTATCATCGGTGGGATTCACGATCATATCTCCGGGATCTTCCTGCTTACGCATGAACTTAGATGGTTCACCAAGAGCGAGGCAATCGATCTTCTCAAGAATAACGATGTAGACCGTCTGGGAAAACCCGGGAAAGTTGAGGATGGTGTTGAATACTGGAGCAACAAGCAGGTCTTCTCCAGGATTCTTCCGTCTGATCTGAACATGGTCTTCCAGGCATCTTCATGCAAGAATTGTGAGAAATGTATGAAGACCGAGTGTGATCGTGATGCATATGTTCAGATTCGTGACGGTGAACTAGTCTCTGGTGTCATTGACAAGCGTGCCGTAGGGGCATTTGATGGAGCAATTCTCCACCGGATCATCAGGCAGTATACATATGCACGTGCAGCCCGGTTCATTGATGATGCGACCCGGCTCTCGATCCGTGCAATCATGCATGACGGGTTCACATTCGGCATTGATGATGAAGACCTCTCCAAGAGTGACTATGGTCAGATCAGGGAGGTTCTTGCCCAGGCTGCTGAAGATGTGAACCGCAGAATCAAGATCTTTGAGGAAGGGCAATTAGAGCCGATGCCGGGTCGAACTCCTGAAGAAACTCTTGAGATGCAGATCATGCAGGTGCTTGGAAAAGCCCGTGATAACACTGGTGAGATTGCAGGACGACATCTTGGTCTCTCTAACTCGGCAGTGGTCATGGCCGTATCCGGTGCTCGTGGCTCGATGCTGAACCTGACCCAGATGGCAGGTTGTGTTGGACAGCAGGCAGTTCGTGGTGAGCGTATCATGCGAGGATACGAGGACCGTACCCTCCCGCATTTCAAGAAAGATGAACGAGGGGCAATGGGTCACGGTTTTGTTATGAATAGTTACAAATCCGGTCTCAACCCGACAGAGTTCTTCTTCCATGCAATCGGAGGTCGTGAAGGTCTTGTGGATACTGCGGTCAGAACTTCGCAGTCAGGTTATCTCCAGCGTCGTATGATTAACGCACTGCAGGATCTGAAGGTTGCATATGATGGATCAGTAAGGACCACCGGAGGTCGTATCATTCAGATCGAGTATGGTGAAGATTCTACAGATCCGATGAAGAGTTCCTTTGGTGAACCTGTGGATGTAGAAGGCATCGTGGGTAACATTCTCAAGGAGGAGATCTGATAATGGGAGAACTCCCTGATATATCATCAGAGGCAGCCAAGGCTGTGCTCAAATATTTTGAAGAGCACAAAGTAAAACGGCGGTTCCCTGAGGATGTTCCTGATCATATCCGTGAGATTCTCATGGAGATGGTCGAGTGGGTGATGAAAGAGGAGGAAGGGGTTGAAGACTCTCTTCTCGATGATCAGGCCTTCATTGCCAGGATGGAGGATCTCATCCATGCAGAGAAGTTTTATGAGTGGCTTAATGATCGCTTTTACCAACTAACCCTCCAGGAAAAGGAGCAGGAGAATGAGGTAGAGAGTGAAAAACTCCCGGCCGTCGAAGGTGAAGCCATAATCACCCCGATCCGTAAAACCCGTCTTACCAACCAGGATAAGAAGGCTATCGAGATCAGGGAATTCTTTGCTGATCATATCCTGTCCGTAGATAAGATTTCGGAAATTCCCGAGCGTATTGAGAAACTTCTGAAAGAACAGATCAAGGAGTTCAAGAAGGACGAGAATCCGAACTTCAGACTGACACAGAAGCAGTACAATGTCTTCCTCACCGAACAACTGAAACAGGGCAACTTTGAGAGTTGGCTTGTTCAGGCATTCCCCCTTCATGCTGATCTAGGTAAGGGTGATATCCCTGTCCGCCGCGATGAGCCGGTTGAAGAGATGAAGATACCTGACTGGGTTGATCTCTCACGGTTTGAGGCACTAGGCCGGTTCCAGCAGGATAAATACAAGGAACTTCTTCGCGATCATCTTCCACGAATCGAAGAGCTTGCAGAGCACCCTGATTCTCTCACAAGAATCAATAATCGGTTCTTTGGTATTCTGGAGCCTGATCTTCCACATCGGACCAATACGGCCCTAGCAAAGATTATCATCAAGCGTGAGATCGAAGGTAAAGATCTTCCCAAAAGGATCATCTCCGATGATCAGTTCGCGGCTATCATGGC
>QKDV01000045.1 GCA_003251955.1 Methanospirillum hungatei | reverse complement strand
GGCAGGTTTCCTTGCATGGCATACCTTCCTACCATGAAGAATAAACAAGCCATTGACATCACCCCAGACCTCTTTCGGAAACAACCTCAGAAGATCCTGTTCAATTTGGTTTGGATCGGTATGATCAGTGAGACCAAGCCTCTCTGAAAGCCTTCTCACATGAGTATCCACAGCTATGCCATCGGCCCTACCAAATGCATGATGAATCACGATGTTTGCAGTCTTACGACCGACTCCCGGAAGTGTTACCAGTTTGCTTATCTCATCAGGAACTTCTCCACCATATGAATTTATAAGAGTCCGGGCTGCTGCAATGATGTTGCGAGCCTTCGCATGGAAGAACCCGGTCGCATGAATTATTATTTCTACATCTTCCTGACTAGCAGCAGAAAGTGATGCTGGATCAGGATATCGTGCAAACAGTTCTTTAGTTACCAGGTTTACTGTCCGATCAGTTGTCTGGGCTGAAAGGATGGTTGCAATGAGAATCTGATATGGGTTCTCAAAATGAAGAAATTCTCCATGAGATGAAGCAAGGTCATACTCTTGTGAGAGAAGACGAAAAATCGTGCATTGCACAGAAGAATTCATAAAACAGAAATGGGGTAACGCAGATTTGAACTGCGGTCAAAGCGTCCCAAACGCTCTAGGATGGACCAGGCTACCCTATTACCCCGTGCGCTACTAATGTTAGCACACTACTCATTTAAAGGTTGCGTTATGAGAGTGGAAGCGGGCTCACTCCCTCCCTGCTTACTACAGTTCCCCTACAGATTCCGGTCTCAACAGCCTTGAGAAGCGCTGTAGGATCCCTCCCGTCGAGCACGATCAAGGGGATGCCACATCGCTCAACCATCTTAACAGCAACAACATCCATCACAGTATTCATTCCTGCTGCTGCCTGCTGATGAATAACAATCTCAAGAAGTTGTGAAGGGGTTATCATCTCATACCGCTCTGCTGAGGGATCGGATTTTGGGTCAGCAGAATAAATACCATCTACTGAAGTGAGATTGAAAAAAACACTTGCACGGGAACGTTCTGCCAGAACTGCCGCAACAGCATCAGTGGTCTGACCCGGGGTAACACCACCCATAACAACAATCTTACCTGATTCAGCCGCGGCAAGAGCTTCTGTGTGGTTTTCTACGACCTTCGGCCAGGCAGAATCCTTCAGGGCCTGAATAAGTAAAGTGGCATTCAGCCGAGTAATGAGAATTCCCAGTTCATCAGCAGATGCATCGTCGACACCAAGGGATCGTGCAACAGTAATATAGCGTCGAGCCTCACCACCGCCGCCCACCACAACAAAAAGACGATGAATAGATGCAATTTTCTCAAGAACAGGGATATAAGGTTTTATATTAGGTGAATCGAGTCCAGGCATAAGGATCGATCCACCCAGAGACAGAACAATGGTGGACATTCAACCCGATATATTTCATCAAAAGGGGGATATAGGTTGTCGTCAGATCACATGCCAGGCAACAGACCATTTCAGCACCATCAGTATCAGATCTAATCAGGTGAAAACAGATGCAGATGACCGGATTTACCCATGAGAAAGATGCACTGCAGTATTCAACAGAACCCGACAGTTCTGTGAGATGTTCACTCTGCAATCACCGGTGTCATATTCCAGATCTGAAAACCGGAAGATGCAGAGTAAGGATAAATAAGTCAGGCAGACTTATCGCCGGGACATATGCCCGTGTCTCTGCAGAAGCAATCGATCCCATTGAGAAGAAACCCCTCAATCATTTTCTACCTGGTACCTTCTCGTACTCTCTTGGCAGTATTGGATGTAATTTTTCCTGCACCCATTGCCAGAACTGGCAGATATCACAACCAGAATATTTCGACAGGCCACTTCAGATGATCCTTCCTGATGAAGCAGTCAGAAGAGCACGAACTCATGATTGCGCATCCATTTCATGGACGTATAATGAACCAACATTGTGGTATGAGTATACCAGCGACACGGGAATTCTCGCTCAGCGTGAAGGGATGAAAACGATCTATGTGACAAACGGATACATGACTGAAGAAGCATTGAGTGAACTATCACCGAATCTGGATGCATGGAGGGTGGACATCAAATCATTTTCTGATGAGTTCTATCGGAAAATATGCAAGGCACGTCTGCAGCCGGTTCTTGATACAACAATCAAAGCCAAAGAACTTGGACTTCATATCGAGACAGTAACCCTGGTAATTCCAGGACTCAATGACAGCATGGAAGAGATGGAAAGTCTGATCGACTGGGTAATCAATAACCTCGGACCTGACACACCGATGCATTTTACCCGGTTCCACCCGGACTTTCACATGACCGACAGACAAGCAACGCCAGTCAGAACTCTGGAGAAGATCTACGAACATGCAAAAGCAAAAGGGATCTTATACCCCTATCTCGGAAATGTAGGGGGTCATAAGTATGAACATACGTATTGTCCTGAGTGTAATAAAATCGTGATAAACCGGGCAGGATATTCTGTAAATACTGAAAATCTCGATGGAAGTCATTGTGCCCATTGCGGCGAGCCGATCGCCATCATTATGAAGTGATGACAAGCAGGTCTTCTGAACCAAGGTTCATTTGTGACCGGATGGCCGGATCGCTCTGTAAATTTCTACGTCTTTTAGGATACGATACACTGAACGCAAATGATCTTCCTTTAGGAAACCTGAAAGAAGACACAACTCTGCTCAGGAATGCTGAGAAAGAGAACAGAATTCTCCTGACAAGAGATGCAGAACTTTCACGCCGCGATCAGAACCTGGTTCGCTACTTATCTGGGGAGAGGCTTGATGATCAGATACGGCAACTAGTCAGGACCGGACTAGTTAAACCGGATCTCAGACTCACACGCTGCTCAGTATGTAACAACCAGTTAGTCCCGGTTTCTGCAACTACCCTCTCCAAATACCTAAATGAAAACCCGGACATCTTCCCGGGTTCATCATCTGACGACGAAAAGATAACCTGGTGCAGACATTGCAAAAAAGCATACTGGGAGGGCTCACATACCAGGAAGATGAGAGAACAGATACATCAGATCTGCTTTTTAAGTGACGATTGAAGGACCAGAGCATGAGACTCAGCACAGGCACGGCCCACTCCCGGCAGACCCATCATTGTATCGATCTCAGAGGCAACCTTCTCTAATTCATCAAAAATCCTATCTGCATCCTTTCTCAATTCCTGTACAGACTCACGCATACTTCTTCCACGAAGATGAATGAGCCTACGGTTCCGGTAGATCACCCCGGACCTTGAGAGATTGCGTATATGATGATTTACTCGTCCTGTAGTGATACCCAGGAGTTCTGCTAATTGTTCAGAAGCTATTCCTTCTCTCCGTGAAGATTCTTCCAGAAGACTTAGCACAATCCGTATTGATAAATCCTCAATATCACGACCAGATGAAAGACCAAGGGTATCACAAAGCCAGTAGGCATCCCCTTTAAGATCTTTACGATCCGGCTTTGGCAGATGTTGAAGAACTAAGCGCTGATGCATGAAATAAACTCTTGATCAATGTGTTTTTGATCGATATGATATCAATTTTATTGATATGATCTCTGAAGTGAGATTAATGTATATATAGAAGTAATAATCAACATCTAAAGGTAGTATTCATTACAAGGAGATCAATCAGTATGACAATTACACCCATCGGAGCACGGGTTTTAATCAAACCCTATAAACAGGAAGAAAAAACTAAGGGTGGCATCTACATCCCTGAATCAGCAAAGGAGAAGAAGAAACAGGGAGACGTCATTGCAGTCGGTACCTTTGAGGACGGAAAACCCCTGCCACTCAAAGCAGGTGACAAGGTCATCTATGGTGGATACAGCCAGGAAGAGGTTGAGTTTGAAAAGGAAGACTATGTAATAGTCGAGTTCAAGAATATCGTCGCAAAGTTTGACTGAGGAGAATTACAATGGCAACCAAACAGATTATGTTCAGTGAGAATGCCCGTCACGCACTGCTTGAGGGTGTTAACAAAGTCGCAAATACCGTAAAGATCACGCTCGGCCCAAAGGGACGTAATGTTGTTCTTGACAAGCCTTCAGGCCCAGTTGTCACCAATGATGGTGTCACTATCGCCAAGGAGATCGAACTGAAAGACAAGTTCGAGAATATGGGTGCCAAGCTCATCAAGGAGGTTGCATCCAAGACTCAGGACACCACCGGAGACGGTACAACAACAGCAACTGTTCTTGCACAGGCAATGGTCACTGAGGGTATCAAGAACATCACTGCAGGTGCAAACCCAATTGAGATCAAGAAAGGTATTGACCGGGCAGTGGAGACAATAGTAGCAGACCTTAAGACCAAGACTATCGAGGTTAAGGATAAGGACACTATCAAGCGTATCGCCATCATCTCTGCAAACAATGACGAAGAGATCGGAGGTCTTATCTCTGACGCCATGGAGAAGGTCGGGTACAACGGAGTCATCACAGTAGAGAATTCCAAGACTCTTGAGACCAACCTCGAGCACGTTGAAGGTATGCAGTTTGATCGCGGGTATATCTCACCCTACATGGTCACCGACCAGGAGCGCCGTGTTGTCGAGTTCGACGAGCCACTGATCCTCCTCACTGATAAGAAGATCAGCAGCGTAAAGATGCTGGTTCCTGTTCTTGAGATGGTTGCATCCACCGGAAAGCCACTGCTTATCATCGCAGATGACATTGATGGAGAGGCACAGACCGCACTCATCCTGAACATCATCCGCGGAGCCATCAAGGTTTGTGGAGTCAAGGCACCAGAGTTTGGAGATGTCAGAAAGGACATGCTTGAAGACCTCGCTATCCTCACCGGTGCAACCGTCATAACCGAGGCCAGAAACCTGAACATCGAGGATGTCACCATGGACATGCTCGGACAGGCACGTGCAATCAAGGTTGATCAGGACAAGACAACCGTTGTCGGCGGAAAGGGCAAGAAGAGTGACATTGAGGGACGCAAGAACCTGATCGAGTCCCAGCTCAACGTTGCAGAGAAGAAGTATGACAAGACCACTCTTCAGAACAGGCTTGCCAAGCTCGGAGGCGGTGTTGCTGTCATCAAGGCAGGAGCTGCAACCGAGACTGAGGTTAAAGAAAAGAAGATGCGCATCGATGACGCACTGAATGCAACCAAGGCAGCTGTTGAGGAAGGATACGTTCCTGGCGGTGGTGTCACACTCTTCCGTGCAGCAAAGTCACTGGAAACCCTGAAGATCGAAGATGAGCAGATGATCGGTGTAAACATCGTCAGACGCTCACTTGAGGAACCACTGCGTCAGATCGCCAGCAACGCAGGACGTGAAGGTGCAGAAGTTATCTCAACAATCAAGGCAAACAAGAGCGAGTCATTCGGATACAATGCCAAGAAGGATACATATGAAGACCTTCTCGCAGCAGGTGTCCTTGACCCAACCAAGGTTGTCAGATCAGGCCTTCAGAACGCTGCCTCAATTGCAGGAATGCTCCTGACAACCGAAGCAGTTGTTGCCGAGTTTGATGATGAGAAGGACAAGATGTCCAACGCAATCATCATCTAATCCTTTTTTATTTACGATATTCTTTTCTTATGTCCGTCTTTTGTTGAGTTCATGTACATAACAAGAAATACAAGTGAAAAACTAAAGCAGAGCACAGCTCCGATGATCAGTTTCCATCTCAGATCAGCAGCAGTATCGCCACTCATTGCAGTCCCGATAAAGACGAGCCCTATCACCAGAGAACCTGCAATCTCTGAGCCATACAGAAATCGTTCCCCGAGGGCAACCATTGTTCTTCTGTTCTCCTGCTTGTGCTAATAGCTTTTCTGTTTTTATCAGGCCGGACGATAGACAGTACCTGCATTCATATACACCCAATAAGCCGAGAAGGGTGAGATCATTCTCGAGTCTGAGTGAGAACCATTAGCTCCGGGAATAATTGCAGGATCATAGTATTGCATCGTACTGTTGTACTCGAGGAGTGATACCCAATTCTTTGAGACTGATATCAAGGCATCTTTTGCACTTATGGGTGTCAAGTTTGGTGATCCCACCAGGTTCCAGCCAGTACTCATATTAAGTTCACGTGTCACATTCCGGTTGTCAAGAACCAGCGGCAGTGAGGTATGTCGATCAGAATAGAGAAGGAAACCTTCAAGAGGGGTGAAGTTTGTCTGTTTTTCTACAGCAACCCAGTCTTGACTGACTGCATTAAATTTCCAGATAGTATGTCCATCGGTATTAATACCCTGGAAAATGTCACCACCAGTTTTTCCTGAAGCAGGGAAGGAAGGAACAGATACAAAGTTCCAACCATGAGTTAGATTTATCTCTACACTCTCTTTTCCAAGTGAACCAATGCGTTTAATCTGCTCTTGTCCTGATGACAGGTTTACAGGCTCAAGAGTATTCCGGTTATTTGAGTGCAGTTTCTCTGCTTCAGCAACAGCTGCACCGGCATCCAGAAGCCCATATCCATAATAGATATCGCGTCCGGTCCTTCCGAGATCATGAGAGGTTGTTTCAAAAATTGATCTGATCTCTTCACTACTCAGGTCAGGGTCAGTATCAATAATCAGGGAAGCCGTCCCTGCAACCAGCGCTGCAGCAGGACTGGTTCCGGTTGCAACCGTTGTCCTGTTACCTGGCCATGTTGAGATGATACCCTCACCCGGGGCTACAAGATCAAGAAAAATCCCGTAATTTGAAAAGTAGGAGAGGCCATCAGTTTTTGCCGTAGAACCAACAGAAATGACGTCATAGTAATCAGAGGGGTAATGACCTTCGTTTGAAGCATCGTTACCGGCTGGAGCTATGAGGAGACAACCTTTCTGTGATGCATATGATATTGCAGCCTCTTCAGCCGGAGATTGTCCCAATCCTCCATATCCCATCAGGATGATACGAGCACCATTATCTGCAGCATGCTTTATTGCCATAGCTGAACGAGAGGCAAAGATACCAGATTCATATGTTCCGACCCTTTCAGGAATGAGAGAGATGTTTGTATGAGTGATTGAATTCTGCTTTTCCCCTGCAGTAGCGCAGATGATACCAGCAAGAAACGTGCCGTGTCCATCGGTATCATACATTGCTGAACTGTTTTCCACCCAGTCAAACCCATGTGAACTGACGAATGGCATTATTTTTGAATTGGAAAGATCTACACCGGTATCAAGGATAGCAATCGTAACCGGGACTGATGAACCAGATTTTTGAAGACTCCATGCACGAGGTATATCCGTACGGTTGAAGACCCACTGGTCAGATAACTCCAGATCTGATGCTTGAGTCGTTGAATAAAAATCTGCGATTCGGACAGGGTCCTGCTCAATACTACTTATACCTGGAATTTTTAGGAACTCATTCTGGTAGAAGGTTGAATTGTTGACCGGGATCTGAACGACCAGAAAATTAAGTTCAGGTGCACGAAGAACAACGGTGCAGTTATCTGCTACTGCTCCATTGAGTGATGATAGATTTATTGGGGATTCCAAACC
>QKDV01000094.1 GCA_003251955.1 Methanospirillum hungatei | reverse complement strand
GAATTGCATTCATGGTCTAGCTCCCTCTATTATTATACCTGTTCTGATTTGAGTGCTGTCAATCATCTCGGATGCAACCTGTATTAATCTGAGCCATGAGTTTAATGCTGCCCTAAGTGCTGGAAGGTCTGCAGCATGGATAGATATCTCAATACACTCATCTGATATCATCCGGCAAACTCCTTGCGTTCTGACTCCGCTTTTTTCATCTTCCTCTTCAGGAGCAACCGCCTCACAGATGATTGATGCAGAAATCGTTTCAACCCTGAATTGTGCATAGTGCATGAGCATTCTATTCAATCTTTCCGAGTTTTAGAATACTCTGTCTGCGCTGAGGTCCATCAATTACCAGGATTGGAAGATCATTTTTCTGCATAAATACCGGGAATATCTGGTTCAAACGTTGATATATCTCCGAATCAGATGTTATAACGCCTCTTGTCAGAACTCCCTGCCGTGTCCTGCACTCATGTGTAATAATTTTGCGCTCAAGTTCTGGAGAGCCGTTTTGATACCAACGTAGTATCAAACCTTTCTCGTCCTGAGAAATGATGAAAAATGATGGTTCTGTATCTGAAAGTTCTCTGATTCCTCGTTTGCCCCGGGCAACATATCTGGCACCTAAAGCAAATGCGAGATCCTTTGCCACACCTCTGCTTTCAGTGGTTGAACGTCGTGATGTGGTTACAAGTGTCATCGGGCTTTCAGTTCTTTGATCGCTGCTCCCCGTTCCTTGAAGAGGATCCGATGCCCACAGAAAGGACAACGGACATTGACATCGATCTCGACCTTCTGTTTACACCGGGCGCACTTATATGAGCCAGGCATAGAGGGATTATACCTCCTTTACCGTGCGTTCAATTGCGCGAAGTACTATCTTCAGGTTTGGAGTTACCGGAACATATGCGCCGCCGGCATACTTGAACTGGCACTTTTTGCATTCCCAGATTCCAGTTCCAACTCTTTTGACTGTGATATTGTCGCACCGTGGACAGGTGTGGGAAGCTTTTGATATAACTTCAATTTCACGAACACGTTTGCGGATAAATCTTCCATATCGTGGGCCAAAGCGTCCAGTTGATCCGGAAACCCTTCCCTTGGCCTTAGTCTTGACACTTCCCATACAAGATACCTCTATCGAATGTCCTTTGTTATTCCACTTATAGTTACTTGATAAGTTTCGTCTCTGCTTCTCCACGGCTGATCTTATTGATCAGATCATAGAACTCGTTCTGGATACCCGCGGGGATGGTTACAACACAGATCCATGAGCCGTCTTTCTGCCACTCCTGTTGATCAATGGATGCCGCAGACTGAATCTCACCATAAGCACGGGGTGCATAGTCAGCTGGGATATGGACTGCCACTCTGATCTCCTCAAATCTTATTGGGATCAGGGGACGAAGCAATTTCATCGTATCCTTAACGAGTTCTTCCAGACTGCGGAAAGGATCTATATTTACTTTAGCTTCCTCCATGGCCATCTCAATTCTCTGAGGTGGATGTGGATGTCCCGTCTGTGGGTTGACTGCGTTACGTGCGATAAAGAATACTACCTGCTTACGTTTTTCTGCAATCATTGCCCGTCGTTGTTCTGCAGTGAGATGAATCTCTCCTTTTTGGATGATCCTTGTTGCAATCTCCTGAAAAGATGTGGTCCCAAATGCTTTCTTCAGGGCTTCATCAGATGCTTTCTCTGCCTGTGATGCGTTTTCAAATATATAGAGAGCGGCAACTGCGTCTTCAATATCTATAGATTCTCCCTGGCGAATCTTTGCTGCGATATCTGGATCCACCAGTATTTCAAACCGTTCACCATGACTCTCAATTCTGGCAACCACTGCATGATCTAGTGGTATCATCCTCTCATCCTCTCAAACAATCCTGCTTTATGCAGGCTGATCTATGTATGTTTCAACCTCTTCCCTGGTCATCTTTCTGAAGACGCCCTCGCTTTTTGAAATCACTCCGATTTCTACTGTTGAAACATCGAATTTCCCTTCAGTAGCCTCGTGAAGTGCCTTCAACCCGAGTTTGATAGCTTCATCCAGGGAACACTCATGGGTATACTCTTCTTCAAAGAGCTTCATTACTGCCGGTCTTCCGGTGCCTATCCCTGTTGCTTTATATTCAAGTAGTGTACCGCTTGGATCAGTCTCGAACAGTCTGAACTGACCGTCTGATACTCCCGTAATCAGGAGAGCTGTTCCATAGGGTCTGGCTCCTCCAAACTGGGTATATGTCTGCATATGATCCCCAAGTTTCTTTGAGAGAGTCTCGACATCTATGGGTTCATCGTATGATATCCGGTTGATTTGTGCTTCAACTCGTGCCCTGTCTACCAGAGCTCGCGCATCACCGACCAGTCCTGATGAGGCTACTCCGATATGTTCATCAATCCTGAATATCTTCTCAATAGAGTTTGCCTCAAGGAGGCGGGAGTTGATTCGTTTATCTACAATAAGGACCACTCCATCCTGGCATTTTATGCCAACGGCAGTGGTTCCCCTTTTCACCGCTTCACGGGCATATTCAACCTGATAAAGGCGCCCGTCGGGACTGAAGACGGTTATTGCACGATCATATGCTGCTTGGTTATTATTCATCATAGTGCAGGTCCTCGATATCCTCTTCTGATATATAGAGGGGGACATTAAGATTAATGCCCTTCTCTTTCAGATCGATCCTCTTGTCACTTCTAATTTCTGCAGAAAACCATTCATCGTTTATTTTTACTTTACCTGAGCGTGATGAGAAATTCTTTCTCTGGGTCTCCTCCCTGAGGGGTTTGATTGTACCCGATGTTTTTACAGGATGTAATACTGCTGATGTTCCTTTCACTAATGTAGTAGCAGCAAGCGCAGCTTCAACCTTCTGCTCAAAACCTCTTCTGAACCTGATAATTGTATATGGAACCTTGTATTCCATCACTGCCACCCAGGCATATGATGCCTGTATCTCTCCAAAAAGTGAAACAAACGTGTCAGATATTGCCAGATAGATATCCTTTGCATCGATCTGTTCTGTTGATTCAACTCTTGCGAGAATATATCGATAGTTCTCCCGCATTGAGGGCCTGAGTCTCATTCAGAGATCTCCTGAACTGATGAACGCTTTTCAAGAAG
>QKDV01000022.1 GCA_003251955.1 Methanospirillum hungatei | reverse complement strand
CCGAGAGAGCGGGCGACATCGTAGCATCCATCTGTGCCTTTCAGCCCGACGGCTCCTCCCATCCCGGCGAATGGGTTTACAACAAACCCGATCCTGTTCATGCAACCGTTGGAAGAGTCTTCAGCGATTCGGCGATAAGATCTGCCGGGTATTCGTAGTCCGGCAGTGTCCCGGCAAAGTACGCCTCATAACTGGAGAGATCAAAGTGTCCGTGACCGGTGTTGTTGAAGAGGATCGTCTTCTCTTCCCCGGTCTGTTTACATTCCAGAGCCTTGTCGATAACAACTCTGATTGCATGTGCAGATTCTGGTGCCGGAATAATCCCTTCTGCCCTGGCAAAAGTCACGGCAGCCTCAAAGACCCGATTCTGGTGAACAGATGTTGCCGAGATCAGGTTATCTGCATGGAGTTTTGAGACAAGTGGTGACATTCCGTGGTACCTGAGGCCTCCTGCATGAATGGATGGCGGGATAAAGTCATGGCCGAGGGTGAACATCTTCAGCATCGGTGTGAGACCTGCAACATCACCAAAGTCGTATGCATAAAGTCCCTTGGTAAGGGATGGACAGGCTGATGGTTCAACCGCTATGATCTCAGTCTCTGTCTTTTTGTCGATATTGTCCTTTACGAACGGGAATGCGATTCCTGCAAAGTTCGACCCACCTCCTGCTGATCCAATAACGATATCTGCGGTGGCCTCGTCCATTGCGAGTTGCTTCTGTGCCTCCTGCCCGATGATGGTCTGATGCAGGCAGACATGGTTGAGCACACTGCCAAGTGCATAATTGGTGTTGTCGTGTGTGGCAGCATCTTCTACTGCTTCTGATATTGCTATTCCAAGACTTCCCGGTGTATTAGGATCTTTTGCCAGGATAGCCCGTCCTGAATTTGTGTCTGGTGAAGGTGATGGTACACACTCGGCACCCCAGACCTGCATCATCATCTTCCGGTACGGCTTCTGGTCATAACTGCCTCTGACCATGTAAACCTTACATTCAAGTCCGAAGAGCTGGGTTGCAAAAGCCAGGGATGATCCCCACTGTCCTGCTCCTGTCTCCGTTGCAATCCGCTCTATCCCTTCTTTCATGTTGTAGTAGGTCTGGGCGATTGCAGTGTTAGGCTTGTGAGAACCCGGTGGACTTACTCCTTCGTATTTGTAGTATATCTTTGCCGGTGTTTTCAGCAACCGTTCGAGGTTATGAGCACGAAAGAGCGGACTCGGTCTCCAGAGCGTCAGGATGTCCCGGACTTCCTGTGGAATATCAACATACCTATCCTGGCACATCTCCTGCCTGATAAGTTCTTTTGGAAAGATTGGCTCAAGATCAGACGGTCCGACCGGCTTTCCTGTCTGGGGGTGCATCGGAGGAGCGAGTGGAGTCTTGAAATCAGCCTGAATATTATACCATTTCTTTGGTATTTCGTTCTCATCAAGGATGATCTTGGTTCTCATGTATATTATTGTATTTCAATGAACATATTTATGCATTTGTGTGTGGCATTGTGCATTCTGATTAATAGTCAGGTTATGTCTGTATTACGTGGCCTGCCTGTTACCTGGAAAAATACGATAAGATAAGAACGGCCTCTTGTTTTGTTTGGATACCCGGTGTGATGTTGGTTGAGCATTATGATCTAACGTGTCATTAACCTCATCCTCCAATACATCAAGCAGAGTCTGGTATGATGTAGACAATATTCAGCAGAGTGATGTGGAGTGAAAAAAAAGATTAGTAACCGGTGAGTATCCGGGAAAGAATGGCCATACGGGGATCTGTCTCGCGTTGTTTTCCAACGACTTCACTGATCGGTTGAAAAACAACCTCCCGCATTACTTCTCCAACCATCATCCCTCCTTTGCCGTCTATCAGGGCATTAACGGCGCATACACCGAGCTTTGCGGCCAGCACCCGGTCACGGGATGTTGGGCTTCCTCCACGTTGTGTGTGTCCGAGTACACAGACTCTTGATTCCATCTCTATCCTGCTTGAAACCGTTTTTGCGATGCCGAAACTGCAACCCGGTTGGTCTCCTTCGGCAACCACAACGATGGCATGATGCTTCCCCCTGGTAAAGAGGGTCTGGAGATGGGAGCAGAGTTCTTCAACTTCCTGGTGTCCATCGTGAAGGACCAGATGGGCAGCCCCTCCGGCTATCCCTGCCTCGAAAGCAATAAAACTACTGGTGTGCCCCATCACCTCTACGAAGAAAAGACGACCGTGGGAGATTGCAGTGTCGCGAATCCGGTCTATGGATTCGAGAGCTATATTGACGGCTGTGTCAAACCCTATCGAAAAGTCGGTGCCCACAATGTCGTTATCGATGGTTCCTGGGATCGCAATGACCGGGATTCCTGTCTCTTCTGAGAGAAAATTACCCCCTTTGAACGATCCATCACCTCCTATCAGGATCAGACCATCGATTTCCTTGTCAAGCAGTTGATCCGCTGCCTTCTGCCTCCCTTCAGGAGTCCTGAACTCCTCGCTGCGGGAGGTTCCAAGAATTGTTCCTCCAAGGTGAATGATGTTGCCTACATCCCGGCGATCGATCTTGAACATATCACCATCAATCATGCCGGCATAGCCACGCCGGATCCCGTATACCTCAACTCCTGAATATATGCCTGCCCGGTAAACAGCCCTGATACAGGCGTTCATCCCGGGAGCATCTCCCCCTGAGGTAACCACGGCGATCCGCTTCATCTTCACTCCCATGGATATCCTGTTCTGTTAATCACCTATATAGTGATTTTTCCCCATTGTGGAAGTATAACCATCATTGTACTGGTGTCAGACTGATGTCGATCACCAGTTTATCTGCGTTATGAGTATGGCTTATTGTGCCCCCGCTGATTCTGCCTTCTTCAAAGAGGGCTGCCATGCTCTCTGCAGAAGGAGGCCATGCGGAACCTCCTCCCCGGCAGTCCAGAGTAAGGATGACGTTTTTATCCATAAAATGTCCTGAAATCCTGATATTCTCTGATCCTGCCGCCGCAAGGCTTTCAAGAAGTGCAATAACAAAGTCCTCGAACCGGTCTTTTGCAACACAGACTTCTGGAAGTTCTCCCTTCTGGTCGAACGATATCACGACGTTTTCAAAGATTGGGATATGAGCGAGACGGGCAATGAGCAGCCGGAGATATGCATCAGGATCATCACTGGCCTCAAGAAACTCTTCATCGGTAGCAGGCTCCCGGGTTAGATCAGTGATGATTGACCTGATGAAGTCTGAAAGCCTGATCCGGTCATCTCCCGGTGCCGGTTCTACACCTTCGAGCAGTGAAAGATAGTCCTGATATAGCCGGTCTGCCCGCCTGATAAGGAACGGGTGAATGATCCGTTCAAGTCCTTCCCTCTTTATCATCCTGTTCAATTTGCGTGTTATCTGCCCGGCCTTGAGTGTGATTTCAAGATCATCCCGGTTTCCCTCTTTATGTAGTTTCGAGAAATGGCCAAAGTCTTCGAGAAGATCATCGATGAGATCAATTCTTATGAGTGTCCTCAATTTCCGGGCGATCTCCTCCTCTCCTATCTGGCTCATAATGAACTCGAGTGAGAGCAGTCTGCCTGATATGATGGTGAACAGGCTGCTCAGACGTTCCATGGTGTCACTGGAGAGGATAGCCATCTTCTTCTCATGGATTCGGTCAAGGGCGGCGTTTCCACTCCTGTTAATCGAGAGGAATGAAATTGTCTCCTCCTTGATTATAAATTGGAAGAGTATCAGACCGATTACCGGAAGTAGAACATTCAGAAGAAATGTTCCAGGGACTTTTCCAGTGTTGATGGATCCGGTTGTGAGGAGGAGAAGAAATCTGAGTGAGCCGATGAGAATACCGATTGAGATCACCCGTGGATATGTAAGATTCCGTCGCCAGAAAAGAGCACAAAATCCAGCGAGAATCCCAGAAAAGATAGTTACACAGGCACTGGCTGCCAGTGCGGGTCCACCGGTATATAGGGCATATCCTCCACCCAGGATACCGGCAGCTGCTCCGATTACCGGCCCACCCAGTATTCCGGCGATGGCAGGGCCAAGATCAGGGAACTCTATTGTGATTCCCCATCGTGATATAACTTCAAAATAGCCATATGCCGAGAAGAGCCCAAATATTACCGTAATCCAGATTCGTTCGGTAATAGTCGTGGCACTAATGAGAATGTCCTGAAATGTCCTGGATCTGGTGAGCAGGAATATGATGGCCCCAAGGACGGCAATTCTGTTCAGGAGAGGGATACCTGTCTCACCTGCCTGTTCTGTAAAGAGCAGACTAAAGAGAGCAAGCCCTATGATCAGGATTATAATTACCCTCTGAAGAGTCTTTCCTGATTCCCATTGATGTGAGAATCTCTTTCTGATGCCGGATCTTTGTCTATCTGGCTGTGAATGAGACTTTGTTCTCCAGGTTTTTTTCTCCTCATCAATCAGGTACAACACGATAATAAGGCCGATTACCAGTGTTCCTAATGTGGGAATAGTGATTTGATGTAAATCTTCGATAATGTCCCCTGATGTTACCGGTCTGACAGCCCAAATGAGTGCAACCTGAATAAGTCCTGCGATAAGTCCGAGAATGAGCGTTTTACGGGTTGAAATTGCATTCAGACTTCTGGATACAATACCTGCCAGACATCCGGCAAATAACGGGGGAAGCACTGCAGCATACCAGGGTAGGGCCTCAAAACCATGTGATCCATATCCACCAATCCCCGATACTGCTCCGACAATAATTCCTGCAACCGGCCCGCCCAGGAAAGCTGCCATGATTGGGATGAGTGTGCCGAAACTGATAGGGAGCGTGTCGATCAGGATGCTGGACCTACTCCCATAAATCCCAAGAATTGAGAATATGAGTATGAATAGCAGGATATCTCCCTTATCTGGCTTGTGATCAAGAATTGGGGTGATTATTCCGGACCTGATGACCAGGTATAATAGGATAAGCATTCCAAGCAGGTTCTGCACAAGTGGCAGGCCTATGTCATAGAAAACCTCCTCCCTGAAGAGGGCCATGAGAAGGTAGGAGAAGGTTCCTACAGTCATGATAACAAACCAGAGCCTGGAACCGCGTGCGTATCTGGGGAGATGGGCATCCAGATATAGCATCATGATACCGGTGAATGCAAACATGAATGCACCACAAGCGGATGTGTAACTAAGGAGGGTTTTGGGGTTTCCCGACCAGACAATGAAAAGCATGAGTCCGATGAACCCAACGATTAAGAACTGGTATGTTCTCCTCTCATTCCAACCCGAAACACCTGTTGAGCAGAGGATTGAAGAAATTGCACGTGCCCGTCCGTCAGCCCCGGTTATGAGTACACCAAAAAGGATGACATACCCGGTGAAGAAGAAGATCACTGCTCCGTATGGGAGCGTATTTAACCCTTCAATCGCTCCGGTAAAGAGATCTCCTCCAGCCTTTGTGTAATATCCCATCGTGAAGAAGGCAAGGGTCATCAGCCCTGTTATGAGGAATGCAATTCCCTGGGTGATCCTGACATTCCTGATCTGTTCTGCGTAAAATGAAGCGCCATGACGTAGTCCGATCTTTTCCCTTAGCCAGATCGAGAAGAGAAGAAGGTTCAGGCCTGAACCGACTGCTCCCATGATTGGGATAATCTCTGTCACCTGATCCCGGGAGATAGATGGGGTGAGTCCGGCACCCATCGCCTCAACCGGGATGGTGATACCGAGAAAGGTGTAAATAACACCACCGATCATAACCGCAGCAAAGAAGAAGACCAGTTTCTCAAAGAGCGAGAAGTTCTTTCTGATCAGGAGGGGGAGTATGATAAACAGGGTTATGGTGGCAAGGATTTCGCGTGAACAGGTGACCGGTAAGAGTTCCTGAAGAAACAGGGCTGCGAAGAGAGCAAGACCCCCATATCCGATCATCTCGAGCACGTAGATCAGGACCATGAAGAATACTTCCCAGTTTTCAGGACCGGGAAATCCATGCATACCGTCAAAGATATGCTCTCCCTTGGCAAGCGTGTACCGTGCCAGTCCTTCGACAAGGAAGTACTTGTAGATAAGGACCAGGATTGCAAGCCAGAGAAATGTGAAGCCTGTTAGTGTCCCGGCATTGACAGCCTCCGGAAAGCCCCTCCCGCTTATCGAGACCGCGAGCATGATGCAGGGGCCAAGGAAGAAGATGAGATCAGTGAGAACAGGGAGTGAGAAGTGGGTGATAAACGAACGGATTTTTGTGATCATATGGAGTTCTGTGTCCCGGTATGGTTGTATAATCCGTGATAAGAGTCAATGTCTCCGGGTAAAAAATATGCCAGTCTGTTCCAGGCTGATATTATTCAGGTCTTTATAGTTAATGACACAACTTTTTTGATAGTGTTCCTTACAATATGAAGCGTAATTCAAATGTACGTTTTAGAATGACCTCTGTTTTACTTCGCTCATTCAGAAACGCTATTCCGAGCACAAAAAACAACCTGAAGATCTCTGGATCCTGACTTGTCATCTTTGTAATGATGGATGTGTCTTGTGCTTGTGTAACCATTCGGTGAGAAGATAGAGTCCGATGAGTACTACTGGCATGCAAAGGTCGATCCAGAGTATTGGACCAGCATTGTTTACCGAGAAGTTGTGAGCAGAGATGATCTGCCATATGTGGCCAATACCAGCCCCCATCATAAATATTGCATAGGCAATAAGGGGTGCAATTCTGAAAGTTCCGGGGATTTTTAGAGCGAGAATTCCTAGTACACCTATGGCAAGATTGGCAAGAGCAACCTCCTGCTGGAAAGGATTTCCAGCTGGCCAGCCTATGCTCTCTGCTACGAGGTTTGCAAAGAGGGTATGACCTATGAAAGCCCATATCCCCCCTATTCCGATAATGATGAGAAATGCCCAGTCTAGTAAGATCTCGGCAGCACGGGCATAGTCTGCACTTGGGCGCTCCCTTGATATTTGAATTCCTGCTCCGATTATGGTGATTACGATGAAAATGACGGGAACGAATTCTGATAATGACATATGGAGGAGGTTGCCGGGATAATTAATAAGGATGATGCCTGGTGGCTTTGATGAATGTCCCTTCTTCGTACTCCCTGAAGGCCTGTTCCAGTTCCTCCTGTGTGTTCATCACGATAGGACCTCCCCATGCAATTGGTTCTCTTATAGGCTTCCCTGAAATGATCAACAGACGAAATGTCCCGGTTATTGCCTGAATTTGTACGTGATCACCATCACTGAGAAGAGCGAGATCCTGATTTGTAAGTAATGGACCTTCCGGCCCGCAGGTGCCCTTTCCTGAATATACGTAACAGAAGACAGTATATCCCATAGGAATCTGGTGCAGGAATGTTCTCCCCTCTTCTAGCGATACATCCAGGTAATCCGGGTCTGCAACAATCTCCCTGACCGGTCCGTGTGTTCCTGCATATGTTCCTGAAATAATTTTGACTATTACCCCCTGTTCAGGTGAGACAACTGGTATATCCTCTGTGTGAATCTCCTGGTACCTGGGTTCCCTCATTTTCTCTGTTTTTGGCAGGTTCACCCAGAGTTGAAACCCTCCCATCTTCCCTTCAACCGGTTTTGGCATCTCCTGGTGAATGATCCCTGATCCTGCTGTCATCCACTGGACCGCTCCTGCCCCGATAATCCCGGCATTTCCCATGCTGTCACC
>QKDV01000036.1 GCA_003251955.1 Methanospirillum hungatei | reverse complement strand
ATATGGCTTTTCTGGATCGGGTTTTCTGTGTTCTATGAGAATTGGGTACTTCAGACCTTCAAGAACAGTTCCAACACTGACATCATCATCAGGGAAAGGATCACTTGAGGCCGGTAGATTATAGAGGGTTACTTTTGGATATAAGCCAGAAATGAGATCCCACCAGGCGCTCGCAGTCTGGTAATAGATCTGGGCAAGATCATAGAACTCAATCCCGTTTGTCACGGAGGCCACAGAATTTTTAGTATCATGATAATTATCGTATGCCTCTCCAGCCTTCATTGAGTAGTACAGAAAGGCAAGTGTTGCTTCCGCCTCATCAAACCGTTCGGGGCTGATTTTCATTCCTTTCATAGAAGAATAAGCACTATTCATCTTCATCTGCTGGGTTCCAAGAGGCACCGTGCCATTTGAAAGGGATTTTATCATGGGCTCAGCAGTTGAAAAGAATGCATCATCCTGTGATGCCGCACCCTCATCAGCCATCTGAAGGGTATCAGGCATCGGCTCAAGGATCAGATCAGCAGCCGATACGACTGCTGGAAGGCTCGCTAGTAATATACTGACTACTAGGATTATTAGGACTATTAATCGTTTCATCACTCAGAAAGTCAGGATTTTCGGTGATAACCTTTGTGGTAGAGAAGATAGAAGTGATACATTTTCTACATAATGTGGTTGAAACCTCAAGCCATCAACTAAATAACAAAATGGCTATACGAGGCAATACTAAACTATCATTACTAGTTGATGTAGATGGCTGACGAAGAACAGGTAAAAGCTATCAAAGCAGGGGTTGATGAGTGGAACAAATGGAAAGAACTCAATCCCCGCAAAAGGCCTGATCTCCGGGGCGCCCATCTGAACGGTCTGAACCTTGAGGGAATTAACCTGAATGGAGCACGACTCGACGAGGCAGATTTCGAGTTTTCGATTCTTCGCAAGGCAAACCTTGCAGGGGCAAGCCTTGTCAAGGCAAACCTGAGCAACACCGACTTGAGTGAGGCCATCCTTATAAATGCAAACCTCACCGGAGCACGACTCACCAATATCAAAACAACCCGCGCTGACTTCAGGGGAGCAAACCTCACTGGAGCTGATGTCAGGCAGGTAAAAAGAGGATAGTTATTTCAGGATCTTGTAGAGCGTTGATCGCTCTTTGAGTTCTCTCCCGATATCTTCACAGACAAATGCCATCTCTTCAGGTTCGAAGATATCAGAGAGATCTGCACCCGCATCACCGGTAACGTCATCGATGTACATAGTGCCAGAGAGATCGTCTGCGCCAGCAAGCAGACCAAGTTGGCTCATTTTTATCCCAATCTTCGGCCATGAGACCTGAATATGATCGATGTTATCCAGGTACAGCCGGCAGACTGCAGTCGTAACCAGGTCATCCCTTCCTGTCGGACCGAACCTGACGGTGCCTTTCTGATAGAGCGGGGTTCTGCTATGGATATAGGAGAGGAGGACCATCTCAGAGAAACCTCCAGTATCATCCTGAATGCGTCGGATCAGATCAAGATGTGTAGCCCTCTCATGCGGAGTCTCGGTTGATCCGTACATGATCGTCGCTGAACTGGTCAGACCAAGCCGGTGAGCCTCCCTTATGATCTCCTCCCACCGTGCTGTTCTCACTTTTGCAGGGCAGATAACATCCCTGACCTCATCAACAAGAACTTCAGCAGCAGTGCCCTGCATACTTCCAAGTCCACCACCTTTAAGTGCTCTGATGACCTCGGCAGGTTCCATGTTGTCTTTTCTTGCTATCCAGTCTACCTCATCAGGTGAGTACGCATGAATATGGACCCCAGGAAAGATCTCATGTGCCCACTCTAGAAATGAGAGGTAATTCTGAAGCCTGAAATCAGGATGAACCCCGGAGAGGAAACAGATCTCAGTAACACCACGTGCCTTCGCCTCACGGACCTGTGCCTGTACCTCATCCCTGCCAAAGAGGTAAGCATCAGGATCGCTCTTTTTTCTGCCAAATCCGCAAAAATGGCAGAGGTTCTTACAGATATTGGTGATATGCACATTCTGGTTCCGCACAAATGTGACGGTGTTTCCTACCTTCTTTTCCCGCATCTCATCCGCTGCAGCAAAAAGAAGGTATAGATCCCGTCCGGTAACAGACAGAAGAAACGCACCTTCTTCAGGTGTAAGCCGGTGACCTGCAAGCGTGTCTGAAAGGAGTGTCTGTAGATTCATGATACCTGGTTACTTCTTCTTTGTCTCGGTCTTCGGCTTGGCACTATCAGACTTGCGTCTGGTATAGAGTTCCTGCAGGATCATGAGGACTATTACGATGACAATGACTGGTCCGATGTTCAATGGGAGGTATCCAACATATGGTACTGAGAATACAGCCTTGCCTACGATCCATTCCTTCTCTACCGGATGAATGGATGAGCCGATTCCCCGGTAATTATCTCCGAATCCAGTCTGGTCAATGACCGGGTTGTTATCTCCCTTAGTGATATACCCGGCATTCGGGGCAACATACTGTTTCGTTTCTATCTGGCCGGTCGCCTTGTTCATCTCCCGGTATGTAATATTTGTCTGCCCGGCTTCTGTCCAGTAAAGGGCACGGTGGATGATAGGATGAAGGTCAGTGTTCCCATTCGGACGGTAGATGATGACATCACCTGGCATACCGTACTTCTGGTACCCCGTGACCTCGCCTTCAGCCATGCTCTGAAGAGGACCAAGCCGGTCTGCAGCAACTACCAGAACAAGATCGCCAACATTCATATGAGGGACCATGCTCTCTGACTCGATGGTGACAATAGCAGGCCAGGTTCCACAACCCAGAAAGAGGATGGCAACGATGATACCAACAGTAACAAGAACAGAGGCTATTTCACGGACTGCAGAAGGAATCTGCTCTTCACTCTTCCAGAAATCAGATATTACGGTTTTTAATGACTTTTTTTCGGACTTTGCTGCCATGGTGTAAGTATGTAGGTTCCCTCTGAGAAATATTAATACTGAACTGCCTGACGCTGCCATACAAGATAACTTTAAGAGAGATTATCACCCGGGCAACATAGTCTCAAAATCTTATCCCTTTACACAGCCCATGTATACATATCGTGAGTCTGCCGTCAAAGCCCGGTAAGTCCGGTTCTGCTCAGGTCAAAAGGCCGGTTCAACATACACGGAGGGAAGAGTATTAACTCTGCCTCCATTGTTGAGAGGTTTCTGGACAACCGGCTTCAGGTTCATCCGGATGTTGTCAGGTACATCAGGGAGCAGAACGACGACAGTCTCATTGACCGGATCATCTCTTCACTTCCAAATAACTGCCTGGTTGTGTCAGGCCGCCACCTTCCCGGGACTACACCTGCCAGGGATGGGATGCGATTTTTGGGAGATCCCTCTCTTGAGGTAATTGAAGGAAGGAAAGGTTCCTGCAGGCCTGCTGGTAGAGTCGAGGATTATGTGGCATATTTTCATGACAGGTACACCCGGCTTTCAGGGATGGTCAGGGGGAGATGCAGCCCGATCCCTATTGAGGCTCTGAAACGAAACTCGCGGTACAAATCAGAAGAGTTTGCTATCACCGGAATGGTAATCGAGGCCAGGAGCACAGGAAAAGGTCATCGCCTTATTGAATTAGAGGATCCCACTGGGTTCATCAATGTTCTCTTCAACAAGGACCGGGACGACTTTGATGAGGCTGAGAAGATCGTTCCTGACGAGGTGATAGGAGTCAGGGGGACACTCTCACCTGAAGGAACCCTCATGTTTGCGGATCAGCTCTTCAGGCCTGATATCCCATTCACCTATTCTCCCTATATGAGTGACAGATCAGGGTATGCAGCCCTGATCTCTGATATCCATGTTGGGTCTGACACATTTCTTGAGGAGGCCTGGGAACGGTTTTCAGAATGGCTGAATGAGAGTGATATATCCTACCTACTTGTAGCCGGAGATCTGGTGGACGGAATTGGTATCTACCCGGGACAGGACAAGGAGCTTACCATCCCGAATATCTACGGGCAATACGAAGCGCTTGGAAAGATGCTCTCCAAACTCCCGTCCCGGCTTCAGATCGTGCTTGCACCTGGAAACCATGATGTAGTGCGGGGAGCGGAACCCCAGCCGGTAATCCCAGATAAGTTCATTGGATCATTCCCTTCAAATTGTGTCTGGGTTGAAAATCCGGCACTTGTCAACCTCCAGGGTGTCAGGGTTCTGATGTATCACGGGAGGTCATTTGATGACTTAATCGGAGTGATACCGGGTGCCAGCTATGAAAAGGCCCATGACGTGATCCCTGAGATGCTCAAGCGCCGTCATCTGGCCCCGTGCTATGGAAAGAGAACTCCTATCGCAGCAGATACTGTAGATCGGCTTATTATCGATCCGATCCCTGAAGTTGTCCATTGTGGCCACGTGCATATCACCGGCATCACCCGGTACCGTGGGGTTCTTGCAATCAATGCCGGAACCTGGCAGAGTCAGACCGCATTTCAGAAGCAGATGAATATCCAGCCAACTCCTGCACAGGCTGTAATCCTAAACCTTCAGACCCTCAAGCCAGAGTTATATGATTTCAGTGATGGAACACCGGATCCTTTGAAAGCAGGATGATGCACACTTCTCATAAAGTTAGTTATTGATGCCCGTTAGTGCTTTTAGCCGCCTCTTCTTTGAGATACCAGTCGACAAGAACTTTGTCAGCCTTCTCTTCCCATGCAATGAGTTCGGAGTCACCAGGATAGTATCTGAACGCTTCTGCTATTGCCGAGGCTGCTTCCGGATATCGTTCTAGGGCGATGAGGACTTCACTATACCCCCTCCATGCACGCCCTGATGTGTCATCAATCCGGAGAGACCGCTGATAAAGATCTTCAGCCTCGTTGTCAAGACCCTGCAGATGATACGCTTCAGCAAGATGTGAGAGGACCTCTGGATCCCTGGGAAGGTACTCAGTTGCCTGCTCCAGGTACCCTGTAGCTTCCTTTACATACCCTTCAGAGAGCAGAATACATCCAAGAGTATCCATGGCTCCCGGATTTCCCGGATGCTGTCTGATAACTTCTTCTGCAAGTGTGCGACCTTCACTTCCGCGTCCACTCAGATACAGGGCATATGCCTTAGCATTGAGCAGCTGTGGATCATCCGGAGTTAAGGCAAGAGGGTGATCAAGAGCATCTATTGCTGCATCAAAATTTCCAAGCCGGCTGTTCAGGTATGCAACAGTAACCCAGATACCGATATCACTCTGGTTTAGAGAGGCTGCATTACTGACAAAACCAAGAGCCTCCTCGTACTTACCAAGAGAGGCTACCGCATCTCCGAGGTAGACAGAAGCGTCAGGATCGGTTGGAAGAGCAAGATATGCCTCTTCAAGATAGGGAACTGATGCAGTAACATTTCCTTCTTTGATCAGAATGATCCCCATAAGAAGTGAGAGTCTGGGATCAAGCGATCCTTCGGCTTCTGCTGCTAGGATGAGAGAGGCTGCTTCCTCACTGCGATCCAGGGCAATCAAGGCAGCTGATCTGATCCGCAGATCTTCAGCAGGGTTCACATCCGACGAATTGTCAAGGATCTTAAGTGCTTCCTCTGGACTGCCGGTTTTTACTGCAGCCTCGGCCCTGATCGATGATATCTCATTTGAGCCTGTTTGAGTGGTATTGAGTCGGTTCACTCCGTTGAGCACCTCATCCCATCGTGAGAGGGCTGCGAGGGCTTTGAGTCTCCCAATCGTCGCATCCTGATCATCCGGATTGACAGAGAGGGCCTGATCATACCATCGGATTGCACGTTGATACTCCCCGCTGTGATAGGCATCATCAGCCTGAGAGAGAGGATCGACTGCAGCCTGAACCAGGGCCGGAGTAAACAGAGTGAGCAGGAGAACTGCAGGAAAGAAGAGACGAGTAATCATAACGTGAAGAGATCTCAGGGTGCTGATAAGAAAGGATTTCCGGCTTTTTGAACCTGAAGGGCAGACTGCTGTCCAGGATGGTTACATCAGAACGACACAAAATTGCAGGATTCGCATTTTAGGCAATTAATTATTATTAGAATATGGATCAATACTCTCACATCTTGCTTTACTTCATCGGAATTTAGAGGTGGATATATGGATCTATTGCTAATCGTGCCGGTTTGTTCTCTCATCGGCCTGATCTACGCAGGTGTCTGTTACAACAGGATGTGTAAAGAGTCACCTGGTGATGCATTGATGCAGAAGATCGCAGCTGCAATATCCCTGGGAGCAATGACCTACATAAAGCGGCAATACACTGCAATAACGGCTTTTGTCGTCATCCTTGCAGCAATGTTGACCCTCATAATCAACCCGCTGACCGCGGTCTGTTATGTTGTAGGTGCATCACTTTCAGCCCTTGCAGGTTATGTCGGATTGTACACTGCAACAAAGGCTAATGTCAGAACCACAAATGCAGCACGTGAAAGCATGGCAAAGGCATTCAATGTCTCCTTTTCAGGAGGCATGGTCATGGGGCTTACTGTTGTTGGTCTCGGGATGCTGGGCCTCTCAACCATGTACTTCCTGATGACCGGAATCACCGGGGCCACCACAGGGGAGACAATCAATATTCTCCTGGGATTCTCACTTGGTGCGTCATCGATAGCCCTCTTTGCCCGGGTAGGGGGAGGTATCTTTACCAAGGCAGCAGATGTCGGTGCTGATCTCGTCGGCAAGGTAGAGGCAGGCATCCCTGAAGATGATCCCCGTAACCCTGCTGTTATCGCTGACAACGTCGGGGACAACGTGGGAGATATCTGCGGCATGGGAGCTGATCTTTACGAATCATATGTTGGTGCCGTCACAGCCACCATGCTTATCGGTGCCGGTGCAGCCATGGCAAAACTGTTTCCGGATGTTTCCTCACTTACCCTGATCATGTTCCCGATGCTGGTTGCCGGCCTTGGTATACTTACATCGGTCATTGGATCGCTATTTGTCAGGAGTAGTGGAAACAATGCAAGTGCTATTCATAGAGCATTCAACACCGGAACAGTAGCAAGCCTGATTCTGACTGTTATCGCAACATACATCCTCGTTGAGATGCTGATACCCGGAGAACTCGGAATCTTTGCAGCCACAATTGCTGGTCTCATTGCAGGATTCCTGATCGGGCTGGTTACAGAGTATTACACATCATACGATCACAAGCCGACCCAGTCTATTATCAGTGCTGCCCAGACCGGTGCTGCAACCGACATCATCGCAGGGATCTCAGTCGGAATGGAATCGACTTTTTTTTCCGTCATCATCATATCATCTGCTATTGCAATAGCAGCACATGTTGCCGGAATATATGGAGTCGCTCTTGCCGGTGTCGGTATGCTTGCAATTCTGGGTATGACCCTCTCTGTCAATGCCTTTGGTCCAACCACTGACAACGCAGGTGGCATTGCCGAGATGAGTCATCAACCCAGAGAGGTTCGTGTAATCACAGACACCCTTGACGCTGTAGGAAACAAAACCGCAGCAGTAGGGAAAGGATTTGCAATCGGAAGTGCAGCCCTGACCGCATTCGGACTTTTCATTGCATACACTGAGGTAGTATACCTACCCTCGATTGACATACTCGATCCGATGGTCTTTGTTGGTCTGATCATCGGGGCAATGCTGCCATTCCTTTTCTGTTCATTCACCCTGAAGGCTGTGGGAAAAGCTGCAGTATTAATCGTTGACGAGGTCCGTCGTCAGTTCAGAGAGATCAAGGGTCTTATGGAGGGAACTGCAGAACCTGATTACGAGACCTGTATCACAATCTCAACCAATGC
>QKDV01000108.1 GCA_003251955.1 Methanospirillum hungatei | reverse complement strand
CGCACGACTTGCCCAGTTTGAACAGCTCGGCCACCACATAGACAAGGCTGAATTGATCATCATGGGAGGAACCATTACTGCCAGGGATGTGGAGTACCAGGAGTGGTTCACTTCGAGCTGTATCAGGGCGATGAACGAGTATGAATCAGGTTTTATTCCTGACTACTCACCCCCATTAGGGGAAGGTAGGGAAACGCAGGTGAGTAATCCCGTTCCCCTCCAATCCGGAGAATGTGATGCTATCTATGCCCAAAATGAGAGTGCAAAGGTCAGATGCGTTGCAATCACATTTGAAACCAGACCGGACTGGTGCCGTCGTGAACATATCGACCTGATGCTTGAACTTGGAGTGACCAAGGTTGAAATTGGGGTTCAGCACCTGGACGATCGGGTTCTTGAGATAAATCAGCGTGGATGTACTGTTGCTGATACTGTAGAGGCAAACACCCTGCTTCGGGATGCAGGAATCAAGGTTGGATTTCATATGATGCCAAACCTCCCGGGCAGCGATGCTGATCAGGACCGTAGGATGTTCAGAGAACTCTTCAGTGATGAGAGGTTTAGGCCGGATTTTCTTAAGATCTATCCTACCCTCATCACCCCCGGCACTGGCATAGAAGAACTGCATACCCGAGGCGAGTATGATGTGTATGACGAGGATGAACTGATCGATATTGTTGCTGATGCCAAAGCGTCAATTCCTGAGTACTGTAGGCTTCAGCGAATTCAGCGTGATATCCCGGCAGACCGCATTCTTGTCGGTTCGAAACATTCCAATTTCCGCGAGCTTGCCAAACAGCGCCTTATTGACAAAGGGGGTGTATGCCGGTGCATCCGGTGCCGGGAGATCGGGCGCCGTTCTTCTGATGACGAGGCTTCTATTCAGACCCTGAAGTATGACTGTTGCAATGGTGAGGAGCGGTTCATCAGTTTTGTTTCCGGAGATTCCCTTGTAGGATTTGCCAGACTGCGGCTCCCGGGGAGTACCTGGCGGCCGGAGACCAAGGATGCAGCATTTGTCCGCGAGCTGCATGTTTATGGGAAGATCGTCCCAATTGGCAGGTCCGGGTTTGGTGAAGACAGGCAGCACCGGCGCTTTGGAACTGAACTCCTCACAGAGGCAGAGCAACAGGCCGCAGATGCTGGTTTTTCCCGGATGGCGATCATGGCAGGCATTGGGGTGAGGCCCTATTATCGCCGACTCGGTTATGAACGCTCCGGGCCCTACATGATCAGGGATCTTTAGGCATGAGAGCAGCGACCCTGACGTTCATCAGGCAGAGGTTTACTGAGTACTACGGCAGGGTGCAGATCGCCCCCCCGTCTTCTTCAGGCCAGCGTGAGTTCGGGTTTATCTTCTTTGATGGGAATTATCCTGAAGATATCAGGATGCGAAGACATATCGGGTTTGGATCACCCGAAGAGATGCAGGAGTATATCAAAAATCTCGTTCCTGCCCATGCATATTATTCAACTGCATATTACCGGACTCCCCGTGCTGCTACTATGGCCGATAAAGACTGGCTTGGGGCTGATCTGATATTTGATCTGGATGCCGATCACATACTTCGGGGTTCCTATAGCCTGATGCTTGAGCGGATCAAGGAAGAGGCTGTTAAACTGGTTACTGTTCTCGATGAGGAACTCGGTATTGATATGCGCACTGTAAAACTCGTCTTCTCTGGTGGGAGGGGATACCATATTCATGTCCAGGAGATTGCACTCCGGAGTTTTGATTCCCAGGAACGTCGCGAGTTAATCGACTACATCTGTGGAATCGGCGTGAGTCCGGCCAGGATGCTCAGTGACTTTCTGCCTGGTCATTCCGGCTGGCATCAACGGTATCACTCCTGTTTGACCACATACCTGGAAGGTCTTCTCTCCCTTCCTGTATCGGAAGCAAAGGGATCACTCTGTTCACTTAAAGGAGTTGGAGATACACGAGCGACCCGGTTTCTGCAGCTGGCTCCCACACTGGTGCAACAACTCAACGCTGATCCCAGACAGGTGAATATCAGGGATCCAACAACAATTGAGATCCTCTCCATCTTGACAACAGAGAAAGAGAGTCCACTGTATGCAAAGATCCGCGAGGCGGGTATTCAGGCTGATGAGCCGGTAACTACCGATATACGGAGGCTTATCAGGCTTCCCGGCTCTCTCCATGCTAAATCAGGCTTCAGAGTCACACCGTTGACAGTTAAGGAACTTGCTGATTTTGACCCGCTCATTGATGCGGTTCCATTTGGGGACCGGGGTGTTGGTATCGACTCTCCCCGAGAGTACACAGTAGAACTGCTTGGAAATTCCTGGGAAATACGTCCTGGTGTTCAGCAGGTCCCTGAAGCAGTGGCACTCTTTCTCTGTTGCCGGGGAATGGCAGAGATAGCAGGGGGTGTTTCTCCTGCATCTTGAGGATTTGAGGGGAATTCTTCTTGGAGAGCGAGACAGTGGCACGCTGGTTCAGATACCACATGATCTCTACCAGACAACTGCGATGTTGATTAAAACGTTGCAGCAGGAGGTTATCATCATGGATGATCCCTTCTCTGATGAAGCCCGCATTCTGATCGAGAAGGTTGCAAGCATCAGGGAGACTGCCGAGGAACTCTTTCATCTCAGGTCTGAGAAGATTGTGTCCCTTGCCCAGAGCCAGGCAGATGGTTCTTATATTGAACGCGAAGAACTGCGCATGCTCATCCCTGCAGAACTCGAGATGTTCAACAGGATCGTGGATGGAATCCGTACCTGCAGGATTGCCCTTATCGAGTGGAAAGCGAGTGGCAGGAATCAGCCTCCTGTCAGGGTCGAGATTCCTGAACGGATATCAGATCTCCCCCATCCTTCAGAGTATGTGCCTGTCTCCTATGCAGATGATGACGCTGTGACCTCTTCTGATGATCCAGGGCTTTCTGGCTCTGCAGAGATCAGCGATTCAGAAATTGTATTATCCGAGCGCGCACATGAACGGGATGAGGGCTGGACGCCTTCCGATGACGAGGATGAAGAGCCCTTCGCGTTTACTCTAGTCCGTGTTCTGGCAGATATGGAACCGTTTATGGGGGTAGATGGCCGGACATATGAGATTGCAACCGGTGATATCCTTACACTTCCAGGAAGAAATGCAGAAGTGCTTGCGGAACGCGACATAGTCTTAAATATAAATCCGGGCTAATAATGTAGGTATTCTCTATACCCAGATGAGGCTCATTTTATGAAGATGCCATCAAAATTCAGGACATACTGCCCGTTTTGTCGCAGTCATCAGCAGCACGAAATTGAAAAAGTTAAGAAGGGCAAGACCACCGGTCTTCACTGGATCGATCGTCAGAAAGCCCGCCGTGGCCGTGTCGGTAACATGGGTAAATTCTCTAAGGTTCCTGGAGGCGACAAGCCGACCAAGAAGATCAATGTACGGTACCGTTGCACAGCATGCCACAAAGCACACCTGAGAGCAGGATACAGGCTGGGCAAGTTCGAACTTACGGAGTGAGACAAATGGTAGAAGCAAAACGTGAAAACCGGAGCAGGTTTGTCAAGGTAAAGTGTCCAGACTGTGAGAACGAGCAACTCATCTTTGAGAAGGCTAGTAGCACTGTTGCCTGTGTCGTCTGCAGTCATGTCCTTGCCACCCCGACTGGTGGAAAAGCAGATATTAAAGCAGAAATCATATCTGCATTTGAGTGAGCAGGTAATGCAGGAGAGAGAGTGGCCAGAAACCGGCGAACTTGTCGTCTGCTCGGTCAAGAATGTAAAGGACTTTGTAGCCTTTGTCACCCTTGACGAGTACAACGATCAGGAAGGGTTGATCCCGATCTCTGAGATCGCCCGCGGCTGGATTAAGTACATCAGAGACCATATCAGGGAAGGACAGAAGGTCGTCTGCAAAGTACTGAATGTCGATTCGCAGAAAGGCCATATCGATCTCTCCCTCAAAGATGTTAACGAGCATCAGCGACGTGAGAAGATCAGGATCTGGAAGAACGAATCGAAAGCACGCAAGTGGATTGGATTTGCCGCTACAGAAGCAGGCCGGGAAGATGCAGTCCCTGCTATAACCGATGTATTATATCGTGAATACTCTGATCTTCACCCAGCGTTTGAGGACTTTGTTCTGGAAGGCCGTGAAATCCTTGACAAACTTGGTCTTGATGCACCGATCGCTGATGCACTTTACAAGATAGCAACAGAGAATGTCAAACTGCCGACTGTGACAATATCAGGAGATCTCTTCCTGCAGTCAACCAAGTCGGACGGTGTCAATATCATCAGACGGGCTCTCCGGAGTGCAGAGCCAAAATCTGAAGATGAGCATGTTGAGATTATCTATCTCGGTGCTCCTAACTACCGGATCAAAGTCTCTGCTCCTAATTATAAGGACGCCGAGAAAGCTCTAGAAAAGGCCTCAAGTGCCGCAATCGGGGTCATGAAACGAGCCGGCGGAGATGGTCGGTTCACCCGGAAGTCTAAAGCTGGTAAGCACGTATGAAAGGTCGAATCAGGCAGTGTCCTGTTGACCACCTCTATACTCTTTCTGAAACCTGCCCACAATGTGGGCATTCCACGGTCACCCCGCATCCTGCCCGATACTCCCCTCAGGACCACCTTGGTATATATCGGAGGATGGCACGTTGAAGGAAGACATTACAGTGGTCTTTGATGAAGCGATAGCGCTGGAAGATCGTAAAGCTCCGGTTTTAATCGAAGGACTTCCCGGTATCGGCCATGTCGGTAAACTTGTTGCCGAACATATGATCAGTGAACTTGGTGCAGTCAAGATCGCTGAGATACACTCAATATACTTCCCTCCACAGGTTATCATCGGAGATAACGGAGTAGTCAGGCTTTGTAACAATGAACTGTACCGCTACTCTGGAGAAAAGGGTACATTTCTTTTTCTGATCGGGGATTTCCAGAGTACCTCAAACGAGGGGCATTATCTTCTCTCCCAGGTTTACGTGGATATTGCCCATGATCTCGGGGTTGAGCGAATCTATACGATAGGTGGATATGGGGTTGGTCACTTTATTGAGACACCCAGAGTCATTGCAGCGGTTAATAAAGAGGAACTCTCCCCGCTTGTAACCGAAGCTGGGGGTGTATTCGGGGATGGAGAGCCGGGTGGCGGTATAATCGGCGCAGCAGGATTGATGCTTGGTCTCTCTGTACCGCTTGGCATTGAGGCAACATGCCTGATGGGAGAAACATCGGGGTACCTTGTTGATCCAAAGAGTGCGGCCCTGGTTCTGGATGTGCTGACAAAACTCCTCGGAATCACCATCGATCCTGCAAACCTGAAGGAGCGTGCCGGTGAGATGGAGGTTGCAGTCCAGCGTCTTCTCGAGCAGGAGAAGAAGTCAGAGGAAGAACTCTCCTATATTGGCTAGGTATGTTTCTCAATATCGATCTCCATATTCATTCCTGTTTTTCAATGGCATCATCTCCAAGGATGTTGCCTGAAGCTATTCTTTCCGGGTGCCGGCTGAAAGGTATCTCTGTCATTGGAACCGGTGATATTCTTCACCCGGTCTGGCGTGAGATGTGGGAGAAGACGATAATCCCTGAAGACATGATTGCTGTCCCGACAACCGAGGTGGAAGGTACAGATCGGGTCCATCACCTGATCCTGCTTCCCGATTATGGGGCAGCCCACGATCTTGCAGATGACCTGACACCGTTCAGTAAGAATATCGGGAAGAACGGGCGTCCCCAGGTGAAACTTACTGGTGAAGATATTGCATCCCGGGTTCACGATCTTAACGGAATGATAGGCCCGGCACATGCCTTTACTCCCTGGACATCCCTCTATGCCTCGCACGATTCTGTTGCATCATGCTATGGTGACGAACCGATTGATCTCCTTGAACTTGGTCTCTCTGCAGACAGCGGGTATGGAAGCCGGATCGCTGATCTTGCAGGTGTGCCCTTTCTCACAAATTCAGACGCTCACAGCCCTGAACCTGCAAAACTCGGAAGAGAGTTTACCAGGATAGAGACAAGTTCTGACCGACCTGATGTAACTGCAGTGCTTGATGCAATAAAAGCCGGAACAATTGTCATGAATGCAGGTTTCTTCCCTGAAGAAGGGAAATACAACCGGACTGCATGCACCCGGTGTTTCCAGCCATATTCTCTCTCCGAGGCTATCAACCACGGCTGGAAATGTCCTGTTGACAAAGGGAAAATCAAAAAAGGTGTTCGTGAACGGGCAGAAGAACTCTCCTCTGGTCCACAGGCACAGCGACCGCCTTACCTGCACATCATACCGCTTGCAGAGATCATTCAGCGCACGCTTAAAACCTGTTCTCCGAACACGAAGAAGTGCTCTGAACTCTATCTGAAATGCCTTGTTGCGTTCGGTGACGAGATATCGGTCCTCACAGAGACCCCTCTTGATGATCTTTGTGAGTTTCACCATGAACTTGGTGGTGCAGTTGCAGCGTTCCGTGAGGGAAGGATTACCCTACACCCGGGTGGTGGTGGAAGGTACGGAACCTTCGAACTTGGATAAATTCCGTAGATGCGCTTTTTCCTACCTGATCCATCAACTCTCCCTGGTACATCTGTTTTTTCTACGAACTAGCGCATAGCACACAGAATAGTTAAAGGACTCTCCCACCCACCTTATAAGGAATGATCATCGTTCGTCGGGACATTTGTGCCTATTGTGGCTGCTGCGTTTCAGTCTGCCCAGAAGGTGCACTTGAGCTGATAGATGCCTATCTGGACGTTGATGCAAATACCTGCATCACCTGTGGCATCTGTGTACGTGCATGCCCGCTCGGGGCACTGGAGGTAAAGAAATGAAGAGCACCTATGATATGCTCGTGATCGGAGGCGGACCTGGCGGGGCATATGCAGCAAAAACCGCAGCGGAAAAGGGTCTGTCTGTCCTGATGGTCGAGAAACGCCCGGCCCCAGGTGCCCCGGTAAGGTGCGCAGAAGGTGTCGGGAAGGAGTTGCTCAGGGAGTTCATGAAACCTGACGAGCGCTGGGTGGCAGCCGAGATTGAGCGTGCCCATCTCATCGCTCCGGATGGGTTCTCAATGGAACTGAGCCCTGAAAAGGCGGGTTCTGAAGTCGGGTACGTACTTCACCGCAAGGTTTTTGATCGGGAGCTTGTCTGGCAGGCTGCAGCAGCAGGCGCAGACATCATGGTCAAGACCCGTGCCTGTTCACCTGTTATGGAGAATGGGGTTGTGAAGGGTGCACTCCTTGAATACAACGGCACCGTAACCGAGGTGAAAGCGGACCTCACAATAGCAGCTGATGGTGTCGAGTCCAAGTTTGCCCGGTGGTGTGGAGTCAATACCACAGTCCCGCTCCGGGAGATGGAAACATGTGCCCAGTACCTGATGACCGGCATTGACATCGATCCTCATGCCACCGAATTTTTCACCGGTAATGAGGTGGCTCCAGGCGGATATGTCTGGATCTTCCCAAAAGGTGAAAAGACTGCAAACGTCGGGATCGGTATCGGTGGAGACCGGGGTGGAAAGCCGGGAATACGACCGAAAGACTACCTTGACCGGTTTGTGCAGAAGCATTTCCCGAATGGGAAGACGATAGAACTGATCGCAGGTGGTGTTTCAATCTGCAGACCTCTGGAGTCAACTGTTGCTGATGGTCTGATGATCGTCGGTGACGCTGCTCGTGTGTCTGACCCAATAACCGGCGGAGGAATATACGCCGCCCTGTATACCGGTAAGATCGCGGCAGAGGTCGGTACTGATGCAGTGGCAAAGGGCGATGTCAGTAAGAATAACCTTATGAAGTACGATCAGAC
>QKDV01000266.1 GCA_003251955.1 Methanospirillum hungatei | reverse complement strand
TTGGAGTCACATGGTATCCTTTCAAATTTCTCGCCACGACGTGAGGTTATTGAGGATAGTGGTACCTTTTCCGGTATATTTGATCTTGAACTTGAAAGCTCAGAAGTTACTGAAGAGAAACTCAAAGCATTTCTGAAGGGTTCTGATTTCAAGAGTTCATCTGTCTTACTCCTTCAGGATACCAGTGTTCCTAGCATAGCAGGAACTGTATCGGAGGAGCACCACAATGGATCACTGGCTCCTTCGCGCGTCTCTGCGGGTGATAAGGTCGAGAAGAAACGTGAAGTCAAGAATATCAGGGTCGATATTGATCGTCTTGATCATATGATGAATCTGGTTGAAGATCTGGTAATTAACCGCGGCAGACTTGAGCAGATTGCCCAGGAGTACAAGATCAAGGAACTGGATGAGACCCTCAACATGGTAGGGAGATCCGTAGCTGATCTTCAGGTCATGATGATGGATATCCGGATGATTCCACTCAATCACATCTTCAACCGGTTTCCACGAACGGTTCGTGACATTGCAACCAAGGAGGGAAAAGAGGTTGAGTTCATCGTTGAAGGTGGTGACACTGAACTTGACCGGAGTGTGATGGATGGTCTTAATGATCCTCTCCTTCACCTGATCAGAAACGGACTGGATCATGGGATTGAGCCACCTGATGTCCGTATTAGAAATGGAAAAAACCCGAAAGGGACCCTGAAACTCTCGGCATCACGTGATAAGGATAACGTAGTCATTGTCATTGAGGATAACGGGGCAGGCATTAATCAGGAGAAGATCAAGAAGAAAGCACTCGAACGTAACCTGGTCACCGAAGATGCTCTCGCTGCCATGTCTGAGTCTGAGATCAACGATCTCCTCTTCCTGCCTGGTTTCTCAACTGCCGACAAAATCACTGATATCAGTGGTAGAGGTGTCGGACTCGATGTGGTCAGGACTACCATCGCCTCGCTGCAGGGAACGATCAAACTGGAATCGGTCTTTGGTCAGGGTAGTCGGTTTGAGCTTGTTCTCCCCCCGACCATGGCGATTGTCATGGTGATGATGATCAGGATCAACAACCGACGATGTGCTATCCCGATCACCAATGTGGCTGAAGTTGCAAGTCTTGCAGCATTTCCGATTCAAAACATTGGTCATGGAGAAGGTATACTTATGCGCGATGAGATCATCGTTCTCTATCGGCTTGATGACATGTTTGGCAGATCTCAAAGCGAAGAGGTTATCGTGGTTTTACAGAACCAGAATCGGAAAGGTGCCATCATAGCTGATCTGATTGAAGGCCAGCAGGAAGTAGTCATCAAGCCTCTCTCCAAGTTCGTTGGTACATGTGATGGTGTGAGCGGAGTTACGATACCTGGGGATGGTGAAGTTGTTCCTGTTCTTGATGTTAAGGGGATACTTAAGGAAGCGTCAGGACAAAAAACCGGAAAGAAGAGTTCAGGGAAAAGGGTGAAGAAGGTTATGAAGAACAATGTGATATCTGACGGAGAGCATCTGATCACCGACATGCAGGCTGATGAACTGCGTGAACTGGGCAATATCGGTGCTTCCCATGCAGCAACTACACTCTCAACTATTCTGAATACCCTAATCGCAATTCATGTCCCTGAGATTATTCTGGTACAACTTCAGAACCTTCGCTACTATCTTGATGATTCTGCTGCAGCAATGGTCGTATTTCAGATACAGGGTCAGTTAGCAGGAAATGGTTACATCATAATCCATATCCCGAAAGAATCAATCATCAGGCTGACAAGCATCATGCTTGGTCAGAGTGTTTCTGATCGGGAGATCGATGATATGGATAAGAGTGCCCTGAATGAGATAGGAAACATCATGACGTCATCTTTCCTGGATGCATGTGCAACCCTTCTCTCAATAATCATGATTCCGTCGCCTCCATCTATGGTTATCGATATGCCTCATGCAGCACTCCAGACGATCATAGCTACTCAGGAGATCGATGAAAACGTAGATGAGGTCGTACTCTTCAAGACTGAACTTCAGTGTGCAGAGTATAACATCAGCGCAAATATCATACTGCTTCCTAGCAAAGGGCTGCTCAATGAGATATTTGCACGAATGGACAGTGTGATCTCCACATCCGGATAAACCCAATTCAGGTTGTAGCATGACGGCTCCACCGGTATTAACACGGGATCAGAAAGATCTGGTCATCATTGGCATTGGTGAGTGGTCGGTAGGTAGTTCAGTGATGACTTCTATCGGCCTTGGGTCATGTGTAGGGCTGATCCTCCACGATGAGGAGAAGAAGATTGGTGGGCTTGCCCATGTCATGCTTCCTAAGTCGAGTGGAAAACCTGGAGAGCGTGAGGGTAAGTACGCTGATACTGCGATTACGATTCTTCTTCAGAATCTTGCAATAAAGGGTTCAAAATCCTCTTCACTGAAGGCAAAACTGGCTGGTGGTGCGTCGATGTTTCAGAATTTTTCCGGTAATCTCAACATCGGTGAGCGGAATGTCGATGCCCTTCGTGAACTGCTCAAGGCAAACTCGATACAGATCATCAGAGAGGATATTGGTGGAACTGTTGGACGTACAATAACTTATTTTCCAAAAGAGGGGGGGCGCCTCGTTATTCGTCAGGCTGATGGTGCCACCCGAGAGATATAATTTTCAAACCCCAATGGTGCCCATCGGGGGCCCTAGGACAAACCGCTGAAATTTTTTTTAAAATAATCGATTTTTATTGTCCCTGAGCTGAGTCTTCGATGATCTTCTCGAGCATCCGCACTATCTCCTGAAGAACTGGGGGGTTTGGAAGCATGAAGATGTTAAGATTGAGTTCATGCTCATCACATATCAGTTCGGTTCTGAAGAAAACAACATTATCATACAGTATATTGCTCTCCTTGATGATCAGGTCGAAGACATTTTTTGGAAGGTCAAATATTGTTCGTGGGGGAGATGGGAGCATAATGATCCCAAGCAGTTCTGCAGTCCCATCCAGAAATGCTGATACCATGATATTTCCGATCTCTGTGATGGCACTCTCATCCATTTCATTCAGCTCACGTCCAGGATCAGCAGGCATACCCAGCATAATGCTGGTCATAAGAACTACTGATTCTCTGGGAACATGCAGAATAACATACCCTGCCTTGGCCATCTGCCCCTCCATGGTAAATATCCCCATGGCAGAATTTTCCTGAGCGATTTCAGCATTGATATGTTCGAAATCTGTGATGTTGATCTCAGGGACATTCAACATGATAGGCGTATTGAGCATGGTGGAGAGTGTTGTCGCTGCATGAGATGCTCCAATATTTCCTAATTCCCGCAGTGCATCTTTCTGGTTATCATTAAGATCGACTCTTATCCCGGGTTGTGCAGTGTTCATTTCTTTCTTCTCTCCACTTAATGGTGCACTGCCGGTATGTGGTACCTGATCCTGCTCTGAAGATGATGGTTCAGGAGCGGGTGAGGCAGTCTGCCCTTCATCAGTAATATCATCCTGGTACTGCATTAAAATGCTATTGACAATATCATCACTACTGGCCGGTGACTGGCCTGATGCAGCCGGCGTGATCTGTGGTTCTTGAGTTTTTGGTTCTTCCTTTTCAGGCATCTTATCGATAGTCTCGATGTTCTGTTCTTTATCTGAAGGTTTTCCCGAACTCATAAGATCACTGTACTTGTCCAGAATTGAACTGATCACTTCATCTTCAGACTTTGGTTTTTCAGGTGTTGCTCCCTTCTCCTTGGAGGGAGTAGGTTCCAGAGTGTTTACTATAACATCTGTTTCAGGTCTCTGAGCTGGCGGCTGTTGATGTTCTTCAGTTTTCTGCTTCAGGTCATCAGGTGCCCTGACTGGAGATACAACTGGAACCTCCTCATACCCTTGATTCAGATCATCTACTGTCATTCCCCTACAACGGTCAAGATGCTCAAGTGCAACCGGATCTTTAGGAAAGATATCAAGGGCGTCAGTAAAGGCACCCGTAGCAGCTGCCCACTCTTTGAGTTCTTCATAACTGAGCCCTATTTTCAGATGTGGCTCTATAAAGTCCGGATGAATTCTGCTTGCCTGTTTGAAATACTGGATTGCAGCATAATGATTCCCCTGATTCATCTGCAGATTACCCCATTCAAGGTACCTCAAAAAGAGTTCTTCTGCCTGCCCTCCTCGAACCCGTGCAGATGTTGGCATCCGTCTCTCTTCCTCCGGGCTCATCAGCAGGCTCAGGTTTTTTCTTGCAATCGGGTTGTCAGGATCGATATCCAGCGCTGTGATAAAACATTTCTGAGCGTGGGAAAATCTTCCCATTTTAGCATATACATATCCCAAGTTTGTTATTGCGGTAATATTTCCCGGATCTGTTGTGTATGCCCGCCTGAAATATGTTGATGCACGCTCATAGTCATGTCTAAGAAGAGCATCCTCCCCCCGCCTGAGAAGATTTTTCAATTCACGCCTATTAGCGGTGTCCATAATCGCTCAATACCCCATCACTAGCTAATTCATCCAGGTATCCCTGTTATACCAGAACCCTGATAGTAGAACTATTCGGTGTATAGATTAAATATATTGCGTAATTATCTTCTTTCTGTTGATAACGGTCCAATAATGGATTATTCCATAATAAATACAGCTGCAGCGATTACTGTCGTCCACTTTCCTGAAACATCGCCTTTTGCAGACTGACAGATATTAGAAGTTTCAATGATCTTCCCACTTGCCTTATAGATCTGTTCTCGCTCCTGCCATGCGGTGTCTGGATCAAACTCGATTCCCAGTGTGGTTGCAAGCATTGTTGCTGCAAGATCTTCTGCATACTCCCCTGCCTGGGTTTCAGTCTCTCCAAATGTGTGGTGTTCAGAAAGATACCCGTAATGATCCTGCTCTTTTGGCAGGGCCAGTCCCACGGCTGCACTGACAAGGCGGTTTGGTTCATTGGTGTCTGTTCGTGCCATGACCACATATACAATCTCACCGGGATTCAGGCTGCGCAGTCCTTCAACCCGGGTTACTTCAGTACACTTTGGGGGAAATATTGATGATACATAGACGAGGTTGAACATCTCGATACCCGCGGCTCGAAGTGCAGCTTCGAAGGACGCCAGCCGGTCTTTGTGAATGCCAACACCACGGGTAAAAAAGACTTTTCTTGGAACACTCATCATCTCATGATTCAACCGCCGTGTTTTTAAGATTGTTCTTAAGATAATTGTCTAGAGCAGACTATTCTTATACTCTGGATCGATCAGTATTATTCACTGGTCATGGATAATTGACTCCAAAATATTTCTAGAAGGTATCGTTATTACGTTTTCATGCTCACTGATATGGGACTTACACCATGAAGGCTGCGCTCGGATTAGAGGACGGACGATACTTTATCGGCGAGGGATTCGGGGTTGAGGGAGAGACAACTGGCGAGCTGGTCTTCAGCACGCAGATGACAGGGTATATGGAAGCGCTAACCGACCCCAGTTATCACGGTCAGATCCTCCTCTTCACCTATCCTCTTATTGGAAATTACGGAGTTGACAGGGAAAATTTTCAGAACTCCCGCGTATGGGCATCTGGGTGTGTGGTTCACGAGCTCTGCACGCAGCCGGCAGGCAGGACTACACTCTCTCAGTTTTTTGAGGAAGAAGGTCTGCTCGGGATCACTGGTGTTGACACACGATACCTGACCATCAACATCAGGGAGCAGGGAACAGTCAGGGCAGGAGTTATTGTTGGAAGTGATGATGGGGAGGAGGCAGTAAAACTTGCCAGATCAGCACCCGACATCACTACGCAGTCATTGATTCCTGATGTCTCATGTAAAGAGCCTTGGCAATTGAAGGGAAGCGGACCTAAGGTAGCAGTGATCGATCTTGGTGTGAAGAAAAATATTCTGCATAGTTTAAGCAGCCGGAATGCAGATCTTCACATCTTTCCGCATGATACCAAGCCTGATGAGATTCTTGCATGCAAGCCTGATGCACTCTTTATCAGTAACGGCCCTGGAGATCCGGTCCAGGCAACAGGAGCAATTGATGCAGTAAAAGACCTGGCTGGTCAACTGCCTGTGTTTGGAATCTGCATGGGCAACCAGATCTGTGGACTTGCTCTTGGTGGGGAGACACAGAAGATGAAGTTTGGTCACCGGGGGGCAAACCAACCGGTCAGGTACAAAGATGGCCGGGTTGCGATCTCATCACAGAATCATGGATTCGTTGTTATGGGAGATTCACTTCCTGAAGGTTGTCAGGTCACATTCACAAATTGTAATGATGGAACACTCGAAGGATTTGAGGATGAGTACCTTGAACTCTTCTGTGTTCAATTCCACCCAGAGGCTCATGCAGGACCTCATGATACCGAGAAGATGTACTTTGATATGATGATGCGGAGGCTCATCTGATGCCAAAAGATCCGTCGATCAAGAAGGTGATCCTTATCGGATCAGGCCCGATCCAGATCGGTCAGGCAGCCGAGTTTGATTTTTCAGGTTCACAGGCCTGTCGTGCTCTTCGTGAAGAAGGAGTCGAGGTTGTACTTGTAAACAGCAACCCGGCAACGATTCAGACTGATCCTGACACTGCAGACATCATCTATGTTGAGCCGCTTCAGGCAGATGTGATAGCAAAGATCATTGCAAAAGAGAAACCTGATGGAATATTGTCTGGGATGGGTGGTCAGACCGGACTCAACCTTACCGCCGAACTTGCTGAGATGGGTGCACTTGAGGGTGTTCGCATTTTGGGAACCCCACTAAAGGCGATTTATGAAGGAGAAGATCGTGAGAAGTTCAGGAACCTGATGCAGCGGATAGGCGAACCGGTTCCAAAGTCCATGATCGTCAGTTCCCTCTCTCAACTTGACGAGGCGGCCCAGCTTGTAGGATTTCCTGCTATTATCAGACCGGCATACACCCTTGGTGGAGCGGGAGGGGGAATCGCATACAATGAAGATGATCTTCGCAGGATCACCGAGCTTGGACTTGGAAAGTCCAGGATTCACCAGGTTCTCATAGAAGAGAGTGTAGCCGGGTGGAAAGAGGTCGAGTTCGAGGTGATGAGGGATGCTAATGACACCTGCATCACTATTTGTGGGATGGAGAATGTGGATCCGATGGGGGTCCATACCGGGGAAAGCGTAGTTGTTGCACCTATTCTGACCCTTCGCGATGACGAGTATAATGTCCTTCGTGATGCTGCCCTCAAGATCATCCGAGCTCTCGATGTGCAGGGTGGATGCAATATTCAGTTCGGTTTCAAGCAGGACAATGAGTACCGTGTCATCGAGGTGAACCCCCGGGTTTCACGCTCTTCAGCCCTGGCTTCGAAAGCTACCGGTTATCCCATTGCACGTGTCGCTGCCAAGATTGCAATTGGTCTCAGGCTTGATGAGATCCTTAACACCGTGACAGGAAAGACTCCAGCATCGTTTGAGCCATCTATTGATTACGTGGTTGTTAAGGTTCCGCGGTGGCCATTTGACAAGTTCAAGACCGCTGATCGGACCCTTACAACTGCAATGAAATCCACTGGTGAAGTGATGGCGATCGGCAGATGTGTAGAAGAAGCGTTCAAGAAAGCTCTTCGCTCCCTTGACAATGATGCTGATCTTCACACCAATCACGGTGAGATTCGCATGATCCTCTCACGGCCGACAGATGAAAGGTTTGCAACGCTCTTTGATGCATTCAGGGAAGACTTTTCACTCGATGAGGTTGTGGACCTGACCAAGATTACTCCTTTCTGGCTTGAGAAGGTCAGGAATATTATTGATCTTGAGCGTGTCCTCACAACCGGTGGCACAGACGAACAGATCAAGCTTGCCAAGAGGTATGGCTTCTCCATGAGTGAGATCAGTGTCCTGACCAAGAGAACTGAAGCGGAGATCACAACTCTCTGTGGTTCACCCTCAT
>QKDV01000171.1 GCA_003251955.1 Methanospirillum hungatei | reverse complement strand
GGTCATCAAGGATGTCAAATCTGTTGATGACGCGATCGGAATTGCGATCAGTGAGGCAGGAAAGAGACTAAATCCCACTGCCAAGTTTGTGGATGTTGAAGCAGGCGTGATCGCCTGCCCCTCCTGTGACGAAGAACTTCCCTGTGCGTTACTGATCGCACGGACGGCACTTGTGGGGATGCGAATGGAGATGAAGGTCTTCAAAGCTGACTCAGCGGAGCATGCCGGACGAATCGCCAAGTCAGTTGTAGGAAAGGCACTTCGTGATATCCCGCTTGAGATCGTGGAAGTGCAGGAGTTATGATAGAGGTCGTAGGTCACACTGCAGTGGATCACATCTGCAAGGTCTCCCACCTTCCTACGCCCAATACCTCCTCATCAGTCCTTGACCGGAAGATATTCTTCGGCGGAGGAGCTGCAAATATCGCTGCCGGGATTGCAGTCCTTGGGGGAGAGGCAGCCCTTATAAGCGCAGTTGGGGGAGAGTTCGCAGGGAGCGATTATGACAGATGGATGGACCAGTTAAAGATAGATAAGCGGTTCTTTGTCGTCCCTAAATCAAACACTGCAACTGCATTCATGTTCACCGATACTCAAGGAGCACAGGTAACATTCTTTGAATGGGGCGCCTCATGTGCATTTGAAACAGAACCGGCACCGAAACTTGAGTTTGTTCACATGGCGACAGCAGATCCTGCATTCAATGTCAGGGTTGCAGAACTGGCTTCATTTGCGAGCTTTGATCCAGGTCAGGATATCCATCGCTACACCAAAGAGCATCTGCAGGTGATTCTTGAGAACATCGATATCCTGATCGCTAACCAGCATGAGTACGTCGGGATGTGCAGAACACTGGGTATTTCACATGCAGATCTGGTGAAGCAGGTACCAATCGCAATCGAGACAAGAAGCGGAGACGGGTGCCAGATAACAGAGCAGGGAACCATCAAAACAATTCCGGCAGTAACCGTACCCTGTGCGGATCCGACAGGTGCAGGGGATGGATTTCGCGCAGGGTTCCTGACTGCCTATGCCGAAGGGTATGACACGGTTACCGCAGCAAAGGTTGGTACGATCACAGCTTCATTTGTCGTGGAGCATGTAGGATGTCAGACGGCACTTGCAGATCGGGCACGGATGGAAACGAGATATAAAAATCAGTTTGGTCCTCTGTCAAAACCTGAAGGACCACGACGCGCCTGAAAGGAGAACGTATGCAACAGGGGAGAACAGAGAGTTCAGTCAAGATAGAGTCGATGTCCCGGTACATCTTCACTGCACCAGGATGGCCGAAATCAATATTAATCCTTGTTCTCCTCGGCCTACTTATAGAGGCAATATCATGGCGCCTTTCACCACAATACCGATTCTTCGGGATCCTCTGTTTCATATTACCAGGGCTGGCTGCTCTCATCACCACCAGGCCACTGATCACCATGATCGGCAGGCATATGACCTGGAACCGGAGTGCACTCCTTGCAGTGTCATGCACCCTCTTCTCATCACTCATTACTCTGATCGGGCTGATTGCACTCAGGGAATTTCTGGCACTAATCTTTGCCATTGCCCTTGGATTTATCTTCGGCCTCAGACTTTTGATCCTTGTCTCGATCGCTGATTACCGGATCAACAGAGTGATAGTTCCGGCGCTGATCCAGAGTCTTGTCGGATACATTGGTGGCCTATTCATCTTTCCTCAACCGTTTGTAGTTCTGGCCCCGGTCCTGTTCCTCCTCTTTGGAACAGGTTTTGCAATTTTAATATGGCTTATCGATCGGCCGCTTTATCGTGCATTCAGGATCCGGGGGCTTGAGTTCCTCAATGCATTTATTGCACATCTGACTGACGGATCACGGAGCATGGAGGAGTTCTTCCGTGGCATTGGAGAGGAGGCTTTTGTTCCTCAGGTGAGTATTTTTTGCAGGATCTCATCTTCACAATTCCGAATGTTCATCCAGGACCGATGGGAGAGATCGGTGGTGGAAACCTTCCTGCAATATTGCGCGATCAGTTCGAGGAGGAGGTGATGGTTGCCCATGGATGTGCAACTCATGATTTTAACCTCGTCTCAGAGTCAGAGATCCAAAAACTGGTGGATGCTGTCAACCAGACTAGAGATTTACTAGAGTATACCGGGATTGCCTGTAGATCAACGCGGATAGCCGAAGGGACGGTTTCACTGTTATATCAGAGGATCGGTGATACCCTTCTTATGGTCAGTACCCGCTCTCCAGACAAGACTGAGGATCTGGATTTCTGTATTGGTCATGCAATCCTCTGCGAGGGGCATAGGAAAACCTCTCACATCGGATTTGTTGATGCACATAACTGCATCGGTGATGAAATTGCAGCAATCCGACCAGGAACTAGGACTGCACACGAGTACTTCACAGCTGCCTGCCAGGCCTTTGACCAATGGGACAAGATGGATACAGCGGCTCTTTCAGTGGGGTACGCACATGTTCCACTCCCATATCCCAGAACGTCGGGTATCGGCGATATAGGTCTTCAGGTACTGATTATAGAGGTCAGCGGTCAAAAGACGGCATATCTCCTCCTTGACGGCAACAACATGGCATCAGGAGCACGTGAGGAGATCAGGGATGAAGTGCTCACTATGGTCGATGAGGCAGAGATTATGACCACCGATACACATGTGGTCAATACAATATCTGGAAAGAACCCGGTGGGACTGAGGGTTCCCCCTGCAATATTGATGCCTTATATCGACGATGGAGTTACAAAGGCACTGGACGATCTTTCACCGGCTACTGCAGCAGGAAGCACAGCATCATGTGAAGGTATAGTAATTTTCGGCTCTGATTCCATTGCCCAGCTCGCAAGCATCGTGAACACAATCCTGATCTATATTATTCCGATCAGTGGTGGAATGCTTCTGCTGGCAGTTGTGTTATCAGTTATTGCATACATGGCTCTCTCGTAATAAGCATTGAGGAAGTGAATATGAACAAGCATATCCAACTCAGGAAGATGATTTGTCAGCCAGAGAGGAGAAGATGAGTTTTCACCCACCGGTATCTATTCTTCCGGCAGGATCTGATCTAGGTGCCTACAAAGTTCAGCTTCCTGCATGGAATCTCCTGCTCAGGTCTGCAATGTCAGGTGCATACATCG
>QKDV01000150.1 GCA_003251955.1 Methanospirillum hungatei | reverse complement strand
AGGATCGGCAACTATCATCTCCTCGATCCCCTCCCTCTCTTCATCCCCAAGATTCATCTCGATGGTGAACCGGTCAGGCTGTACGATACGATCTTTTCCGAATCTTCTCCAGAGCAATTCAAGGAGTGGAGCAAGGTAGGTCTCATCAGCGATCGAGAGGATCACCCTGTCTCCATCATATGTGATCCCGGCAAAATCCCTGACGATGACATTGCGGGGAACAGTACGGGTTATTCCGACCGCGACAAAGATCGGGACCTCGGGATCGATGAATATCCGCAGACGATCCAAGACCCTGAGAATATCATGATCCGTGATCACGGTCGAGGCGATCCTCCGGTATAATTCCCCACCTGCCGGCTCGGTCGACTCTACCTGAAAATACTCCAGTGTTTGCATCCCTATCAGTTCTTCTCCACAAATCCTGAAGAGAGAAGAGCAGCCCCTACAGATCCGATATACTGTGAGTGGTGCGGGACCACTATCTCTGTCTGCAGGAGTTCACCCATCGCCCTGACGAGTCCCTGGATCAGTGATGTCCCGCCTACCATTACCACCGGTTCTTTTATGTCGATCTCCTGGAGTTGCTGCTCAAATACCTGCTCGGCAACGCTGTGGCATGCGGCTGCGGCCACATTTTCTTTACTGTGACCTTCAGCAAGGGCATTGACCAGGCTCTGTGTCCCGAAGACTATACAGTAACTGTTCATTGGGACATCTGATCCCATCCCTGCCATTGCTAGAGGACCAAGCTCAGTGATATCAACGCCAAGCCTTTTCGCAGTCATCTCAAGGAATCTGCCACTTGCACCGGCACAGATTCCTCCCATTGTGAAGGTCCCGGGGATACCGTTATTTACTGATATTGCCTTGTTGTCCATCCCGCCGATATCAATAACAGTTGACGGACCGTGCTGGCAGTCAGCAAGGAAGACCGCACCCTTGGAGTTCACAGTCAGTTCTTCCTGGATGAGGTCTGCACCAATTCTCTCCCCTATTAAAAACCTTCCATACCCGGTTGTGCCGATGGCATCAAGATCCTCACGCTTGACACCTGCCTCCTCAAACGCAAGTGCCATGACCTCATCAGCACTTCCCAGGACCTCTGTTGTAGGTCGCCAGCCTGTGCCAATGATCTCATTATCCTGCATGATCACAGCCTTGGTTGTTGAGGAGCCTGAATCAACGCCCATCGTGAGCCCAACCTGTCTCTCCCTTGCAAGCAGGGCACGGCGCCGTGCAATAGTTGTCAGGGCTTCCATCCTCGTAAGCAGGGTACCTGAAGTCGTCCGTTCGGTGAACGAATAGCTGACCACCGGAAGGGAGGAGTGCTCGTGGATGTACCGCCTCAGTTCGTTTCTGACAATTGCAGCCTCGGCGCACCTGAAGCAGGTTGCTATGAAGACTGCATCAGCTTCCACCGAACCCTCTACGAGTGCAACAGCACGGGCGATAGCAAGTTTCAGATCCCCTGATCTGACATCAAGCCCGAAGTCCCTGAAGTTCCTCCTGATATCTTTCAGTGAGAGATCAGGGAAGAAGACCTCAGCACCGACTGCCTCTGCGGCGGTGTAAATCTCCTTCTGCACACCACTGTATTCAGGTCCGCACGAGAGCTGGGCGATTCTGACCAGTTCTTCACTCATGGGTTCCCTCCAGATTCTGCAAAAATTCTTTGATATTTCTGACAAAAGCGATGCCCGACTCCTCGTCTGATGGGTAGTCAACCTCCAGAATCGGGATTCCTTTCTGTTTGATCAGGAATTCGACCAGTTCATCTGTTCTGGCGCATCCCATGCAGCCGAAGGCAAAATCTGCATCTTTGACGATCACTGCTGCCTCTGCCTCATCGATCTGGGGGCCGAAGAGCGACATCCTTCCTCTCACTCCTGATGGAACTTCGACTGCTGCCCACCTGAGACCGTGTTTGGGGTCATCTGAAGAGGTGGTGAGTCAAGGCCGGCGGTCTGGATACGCTCCCTGATTGAAAGGGCTGTTCCGAGTGGTTTATGCCCGAAGCGGGCAACGAGATCAGAGAGGATCAGGCTGGTTGCAGGATATATGAACACTTTTGCCACGTTATGGCACCTCGGCATCGATAATTTGCTTGAGTTTGTGCAGATCTAAAAACTGTTTCACTTCAGGAGTAGATGTTGATGGTGTCAGAGGGAGAGGTGATGCCTGGTCTGCTGAACTGACCACTTCGATCCCCTTGGAGATCCACTTCACCATTCCCATCTCGAACTCATGCCCGAAGTAACCAGGCCTTGCACTACCAAGATTTGCCCGGCATCTCCGGGGGTCACCAGGTGGAAAACCCCGGTCTTTTACGAAAATATGGGATGGGTCAGCCTCCCTGATGTGAGCAATTGCCCGCTCGACTTCATCTTCCTCTCCTGTGATCTGAAGTCCGAAACAGGTCTCTTTAATCATCACCTTCTCGCTGACCTCATATGCTCGTGCTGCCAGGTCATCAGGGGTTGTCTTGTATGACTCGACAAAGACATACTTGGTGACAGTACCCTCGTAGAGCGGGGGAATCTTCTGCTTCACTGGTGCACCTCCCTGAAATAAACCATGTCACCTTCTTTGAGTGCACCCAGTTTTTCGAGATCAACAACCCTTCCCATCACGTTTGTCCCTGAAAACGGTTCTGAAGTGGGGCCAAACTCACTGTTTTCATTTGTCCTGACACCAACCATTCCTGCTCCCTTTCTTGACTCGTTGGTCATAGCGAACGCACCAGCGACAACCTCGTCTTCCGGGGTGTTTTCAGGCTTGATATTGATCGTCTTTGGAACCTTGGTCTCGAAGAGATAGACATCATCAAAGGCGAAGAATAAGGGGAGTCTCCCGACATCATGAAACTTCAGACCTGTGATCTCCCTGAAGATACGGCAGGTATCTGGTGCATGGAGATCGTCGAGCACAATATCGATGACCTGCGATCCGGGAACCGTTTTTGCGGTGACCTTTCTTTCTGCAAGCACGTCTAGAGTGGTTGCCGGTTCCTGGGAGATGACGATCCGGTCCGGACCTTCGCGGTCTGGTGTGAGTATGACTCCATGACTGGCAGCAAACGAGATCGCCTGATCAAGACTGACACCGATAAGATCGAATTTATCCGGAGTGACCCTGACCTCGAAGGACTCTCCTTCTTTTGCGATCTTTGCGATCTCGATACCATGAACCACCTGACCTG
>QKDV01000173.1 GCA_003251955.1 Methanospirillum hungatei | reverse complement strand
AGTTCATAAAAAATCACACCAAGTTGATAGATGTCAGTCTTTCTTCCCGGGTTTCCATAGAAAGCCTCATCCTTCTGTTCAGGTGCCAGATATGCTGCTGTTGCTTCACGAGTATCAGATTCCGGAACCGAGAAACCAAGCTCATTCTTACCCCTGGCATACCCTGAAATCTTTGCCTGCATCTTTGGGGTGAGAAGAATATCACCGGTTTGCAGGTGGTAATGCCTGATTCCAAGGCTGTGTGTGTATTTGAGCCCGTTTGCCACGTCCCGGATCAATGAGACTGCATACTTCTCACGTATCGGTTTTGGGAGTGCGGAGAGAGAGGTAAGAGAGCCTCCCCTGTACCTGATACCATCAAGGAATTCAAGATCCAGAAAGGTAAGATCATCATCAAACTCGGCTGTATACAACCGGACAATATTTGGATGCCTTATGTTCCTCCAGACCGATGCTTCCTTACGCAGGATCTCACTGCCGGCTTGCTTTATGTGAGAGATCTTCAGGGCACGGATACTCCCGTTATCCTTTTTCAGTACCTTAAATACCCGTGCATAGGGATCATCGCCCGCAACTCCGAGAGGCTCATACCGGTCTTTCAAACCTGGCGGAAAACCGAACGGGTTGTCCACATCCTGATACTTCTGATCAACATCAGCGACCTTGAGTCCTTCTTCCTCTTCCCCTCTCAGATTCTTTTTTCCTCTCTTTTCATCACCATAGCACCATAGCCGGGTTTCTTGTCTTTGAGGTCACGCCGTCGTGAGAGTGTTGTTCCTGCTGTTCGTGTCGCAGATGTATCACCACGCTTGCCACCATGCTCATCAGCACCAGTTCCTGATCCCTCCGAACCTAATGCTGACCCTTTCTGGACCGACCTCCGAGTACTACCTTTACCCTCAAAACTTACCGGGATAATAGTTATTGGACGGACTAGCATCCGAACAGGGTGGTTCTCCGGAAACCGCTTGGTGTCCATCATCAGCATCTGGATTCCAAAGAAGAGGATAGCAATAGTCAGAATGAGGAGGGGAAGATTTTCTTTTAGAAATCCCAGCAGTGTATACCGCTCATCCTTCTCTATGGAAACATCTGTTGTATTTGTGCTGGTCAGATCAACACGGAGCCTACTGACAGAACCGGGCTCCACTTTGACCTGAACAGCCTTTGTCTTGTATTCGGGTGAGGCAACACTCAGGTCATACATTGCAGGCATAAGGTCAGGAATTGTTAGTGGCGTACTTCCCCTGACATCACCGCCTATGTACACCTGTGCTCCGGTGGGAATTGATGAGACGATGATGGATCCAACCGACCCCGAGGAGATTCCATCCTGTGATATGACTTTAACAGTCTTTGAGAAGGTTTCAGGGAAGGTGTTGTAACTCTCTCCCTTCATAGTGGCCATTGAGAAACTTATGGTATAATCTCCCGGCTTTTCAGGCGGCGTTAGAACAAGAGGGAATGTTATCTCTCCACCAGACTTTATCTCAATATCTTTCCCAAGCCTGGAGAAGACCGGTTCAACCGTGATTGACGATTGAAGGCCCTGATATAGGAGACCAAACTTCTCTACTCCCCAGTCCCATGAGACCATTCCATTATTTCTGAAGGTGATAGTGACCGGGTAGGACTTACCGGCCTCCATCATGTCAGGAATCGAATCGCTGGTATGTTCACCCTTATAGTACGAAACATCGATAGAGCCGGGGATCGTGTCTGCCTGAGCAAAAACCATCATCCCAAGCACAACTATGGCAAGTGCTGCACAGGTCAAGGATATGTGCCAAGAATATCTGAAATTCATATCTTTTTTTATCACACAATTGTGCACAGGGTGGTTATTCATCACAACTGGTTCAGATGTCTGCAGATTCTTCCAGTTACCATACGCTTCTCAGACAGATGAATGTCAGACATTCAGATGGATATTCATATGACCGGACATATGAATTATCAGATACCAATAACCAATTATCATATCAGAGGAAAGCCAAAACGTCTCAAGAAATTTACAGGAGTTCAATATGGTAAGGCAGCAACCAGTACCACGTATCCCTGATTTTTTCGAGAGACTGTCAGGTGAACAGCGTGCTGGAATTATTCTTGCCACTATCATTCTCCTTCTCACTGCGTTTCTCTTCTGGAAACTGGCTTATGCAACCGTGATAGCGATCTCACTTGCAGTAGTTCTCATGCCTGCACAGCGGTACCTTGAACGGTTTGTCGGTAAAGGGTATGCAGCGATAACAGTATGTCTGCTGTCTATCACGGGAATCCTGGCATTTCTGCTTCTTCTAATCAACTCAGTCGTTGTTACAAGGTTGTATATCTTTGAAGTAGCACAGACGATAGCAAATGCAATCAGGAATTTCCAGCCAGGCTCCCAGTCCTTCTACGGATACCTGCTGAAAGTACTTGGGGGTGGATACATACCTCAGGACTCTGCAAAGATAGTCGAAGAATCAGCACCGGCAATTATTCAGAGTTTGAGTTCCATCGCACAAACTCTCCCGAGCCTGATGGTTGAGCTCTTTATTGTCATCCTTATGCTCTTTCTCCTTCTGCGAAATGGTGAGACGTTCTCATCCCAGTTCTTCTCAATAATCCCCACACACATGAACCGGTACATTAACATCCTCTGCAGGGTTGTTACCGACACCATGTATGCAGTCTATGTGGTCAACATCAGTGTTGCTATCCTGACCTTCTTTCTTACTCTGCCCTTCTTCTGGATTCTGGGATATGGCCAGATCGTGTTCTGGGCTTTCCTATGTGCGGCTTCACACCTCTTCCCGTTCTTCGGCCCGCAACTAATCACCATCCTTCTTGCCGGATATGC
>QKDV01000277.1 GCA_003251955.1 Methanospirillum hungatei | reverse complement strand
CCTCTGAGTTCCTCATCGTGCTTGAGGATGTGGTTGACCTCGTAGATGGACTTGTAACATCCGTTACAGATGAGAGCAATGTCCTTCTTCATCTGCTCTGCGAGACAGAGGTTACGGGCTGCCATTGCGTACCAGACATTCAGGTCGATAGAACCGAATGCACCTGGTGCCGGGCAGCAGCTTGCTCCTTCAAGAGGGAGGAGCTTGATGCCGACCTTTTCACTGGTCTTGATTGCTGATGCTTCACAGCCGGGGTACCGGTTTGGAGCAATACAGCCAAGGAAAAATGCGTATTCGTACACGCTTAGTCCCCCTTGAGGATACGGTCAGCGTTCTCTTTCAATCCATAGAGATCGAGGATCTTCTGGATGCCTTTGACATATTCAGGATACATGTGAGTCGTCGGTGGGTCTGCAGTCAGACCGAGCCTCTTACGGGCAGCCCTGTTGACATCATTGTTCGGGACACCATGTCCTGAGTTGTAGATCAACTGGACTGTCTGGAGGAAGTTGCGTGGAACAATATCTCTCTTGAATGCCTGGTTTCGCATTGCCATGATAACATCGGTTGGGGCGATGTCACGTGGGCAGCGGTCAGAGCATGAGTAACAAGTGGTACAGAGCCAGAGATCCGGGTCGGTCAGTGCTTCGTTCTCAAGACCGAGCACGTTCCGGCGCATGAATACACGAATCCGGTAGCTGCTGCGGGGTGCAGATGGGCATGACCCGGTGCAGGTACCACACTGGTAACACATGTTGGCAACCGTGCGGCTTGTCTTTACAATTTCCTGTGTGAACTCTGGGTTTGACTGACTGTTATGATATCTTGTGTCAGCAAGCTTCTTGTTCAGTTCAGGGTTGTCGTAACTTTTTGCAGCCATATCTATCCTCTTTTACTTGCCGACCGCCTTCAGTTCGACCGTTCCCATACCTGATGCCTTCTCCCGGACCATGGAGGTTCTGGCAGTGCAGAGTTTGGCCTTGATCTTCTTGAACAGGTCAGTCTCCTTGCCCTTGATCCTGACTGAGTCACGCCTGAGGTAGATGATATCTTCTCCTGGACATGCATTCACACAGGCTCCACAGAGGATACAGAAGTCTTTGTTGACTGCAATGTTTGCCTCGATCTTACCGTGCATCTCCTTTGCAGGAAGCGGGGAGGGCATATAAATCGCATTTGCAGGGCAGACATCGACACAGGTAGAGCAGCCTCCAGGACACTTCTCTGGGTGGAAAGTGATCTCCCCTTCAAAGATCTTGTTGACAGTGATAGCTTCTGTTGGGCAGTTGATGGCACACCAGCGGCAGGTGCAGCAGTCATCATCGATGATGCCGACCTTTCCAAGGTTAACCTTGCCGATAACCTCGCGGGTTACCTTGATTGCATCGTTTGGACATGCCTCGGAGCAGACATTACATCCGTCACAGTAGTCGTTGTCCCAAAGAACCTGGCCTTCAACCTTTCCAACCTCGGGGCTGTAGGGTTTGTGCTCTACGGTTATTGCCTGGCAGAGGTTACCGCAGATACCACACTTGGTACACTTTTCGGTGTCTACCTCAAAGTTGATCTTCAGGTTGACTGCCTGACCCTTGGAAAGACCTTCGCAGTCCTGCCCCTCAAAGAGCGGAACATCGCGGTCGATTGCATCACGTGGGCAGACATCCTGGCAGATATTACAACGGACACACTTCTCTTCATCGATGGATGTGCCCTTGTCGTAGGTTGGGAATCCCTCTTTCTCAAGAATTGGGAGCCGCTCTTCTCCATTGATCTGTAGGGAGAGCGATGAGAAGGGGCACATGATGACACAAACACCACAGTATGAGCACTTTGTCTCATCAATGTGGACGCTTGCTGCATCACAGACCAGACCACGCTGGACACCTCCCACAGCTCCAACAGCAATAGCTTCTTCAGGACAAACTTCGCGACAGATTCCGCACCCAGTGCAGATATCGTTGTCGAGGATAAGGTTGTTTACCTGCTGGAGAAGCCGCTGCTCCATGATCACTCGGGATCCATCATAGGACTTAGAGTACTTCGGAAACAGTGTTGACATTAAGATACCTCGTAAGTGTTCACGATTTCGGTTCTGAATTATAACTCTGGACTTGCCTCAGGCGAATGCCTTATCTGGCGTTTGTCCTGACAGCTGAATCACATCGTACGGGCATGCATCAACGCAAATCCCACATCCGGCGCAAAGTTCATGATTCACATCAAGAATTATTGCATCGCCGTTTATGACTTTATAAATCTTATCAGTCGTAGCAGGATTTACTGTGTTGAGTTCCAGCGCATTGACCGGACATGCCACCACACAATTGTTACAGCCGGAGCATCGCTCAATGTTCACATGTACTGCAAATGCCATATCTTACGCACCAGCCTGATCGATTGAAAATCGACTGCACAAAGGTTGTAGGAAAATATAGATAAATGTATTGAATTAAACCGCATTTCCGTTGCAATTTTTCAAGGAAATGTAAATGACTCTTTTTTGATCATCTCGTTGAAATAAGTGATATTATTTACACACTTGAATGTATCTATCATGATCGTTCATTATAATTCTTCATTCAATGAAGACAAAAAAACCTAAAATTATAGGAGCAATTTAAAAAATAAAAATCACTCGCGGTTTTTATCGGTGCGCATCGAGTAAAAATTTTCAAAAATCAAAAATTGTGTGAAATTAGAGTGATCTGAAGGTTTCATGGCTTAATCTCTGGATTTTAAAGATCTCATGTTGCAATTTAACTCCAATGCAGTGTTTTTTTTAAAATGCGTGCAATAATAGGTCCTCATTTTAAAATTCCATCTCCATTATTGCCTTGATTGACCCATTTTTCATGCGCCCGAGTTGTTGATGGGGTGGCGTGCCGCACAGAAATCTTCTGTGTCTGCAGGTATTCTGCTTAAATATAATAACCCAGGAAGAATCACCCACCAGTAATCATCACGACAACCCCCCGGCTGATACATATAACTATATCGGCTCCCCACTATTCTGGATAGAATCCATGTCGTTCTCTCAGACAACCACGACCTGTCCCTATTGTGGTACCGGCTGTTCACTCAACCTGATCGTCCAGGATGGGAAAGTCACTGGTACTGCTCCATACTATAGATCACCAGTAAATGAGGGACGGATCTGTCCGAAGGGAACATACTGTCACCAGTTTATTCACAGCCCTGACCGGCTCAGGAAACCTTTGATCAGACGTGGTGATATCTTCTATGAGGCTGACTGGGATGCGGCTTTAAATCTTGTTGCAAAAGAGTTCTCCAGTTTTAAACCTGATGAAATAGCAGTCCTCTCGTCTGCAAGAACCTCTAATGAGGATAATTATCTGGCTATGAAGTTTGCCAGAGGAGTCCTGAAGACCAGACATATTGATCACTGTGCCAGGCTCTGCCACTCTGCTACCATGACCGGACTTTCACTCGCATTTGGTGGAAGTGCAATGACCAACTCCATTCCGGATATCGGGGAAGCGGATTGCATCTTCTGTCTTGGGAGTAACACGTTTGAGCAACATCCTCTTGTTGGGAGACAGATAATCCGGGCCCGGACCAGAGGAGCACGACTTATCTATGCCGATCCACGTCACACAGCAACTGCTATTCAGGCTGATCTATTCATTCAGTTTTACAGGGGCTCTGATGTTCTTCTGCTTAACAGCATTATGGGCGAGATCATCAGGAACGGATGGGAGGATCAGCAGTTCATAAAGGAACGAACTGCCAATTATGAAGCCCTGAGAAAGGTTGTACTCCAGAAACGATACGAACCTGAAGTGGCAGGTAACCTCTGTGGTGTTGATCCCGACCTAATCAAGACAACTGCCGAATGGATTGGGACAGCAGAGCGATGCACCATTCTCTATGCAATGGGGATTACCCAGCAGAATACCGGGGTTGACAATGTCAAGTCTATTGCTAACCTGATGATGCTGACCGGCAATATCGGCAGACCCGGGACCGGGGTCAATGCCCTCCGTGGCCAGAATAACGTGCAAGGGGCTTGCGATGTCGGCTGTATTCCTACCCAGTACCCGGGGTATACCCGTGTCACGGACGGTTCTGCACATAGGAATCTTGCCAGGCAGTGGGGATTCCCAGACGGAATCTGTGAACCTAAGGATGGGTATGACATCAGCACCCTGTTTGAACACCTCAAGGCTGACACTCATGAGATCAAGGCCATGTATCTCATCGGTGAGAACCCACTGGTCTCTGAACCCGATCTTGTATCCGTGCAAGAGGGGATTAAGAACCTTGAGTTTCTGGTTGTTCAGGATATCTTCTTCACAGAAACTTGTCAGCATGCAGATGTGGTTCTTCCTGCTGCATGCTGGGCAGAGAAGGAAGGGACTCAAACCAACACCGAACGTAGAGTACAGCGAATAAGGCAGGCTGTTTTGCCTCCCGGTGAAGCAAAGCCTGACTCAGAAATCCTCTCGCTTCTTGCCACCCGGATGGGGTATGGTGATCAGTTCCCATACCGACAGGCAAGGGATGTTTTTAATGAGATCTGCACTGTAATTCCCCAGTATAGGGGGATGACATGGGAATTGGTTGGCAGACCTGAAGGAGTCTGCTGGCCATGTCCTGAACCTGGGCATCCCGGCACACCTGTCTTGTACCATAACAGATTCTTTACACCGGACGGGAAAGGTGCCTTTCTCCCTGTAGACTGGAAAGAGCCGTCAGATCTACCGGACAATAAGTACCCATTCAGACTTACTACGGGCAGGATTATCTGGCACTGGCATGCCGGTTCCATGACTCGCAGGTGTAAGAACCTGAACGACGAGGTCAATGAAGGATACCTGGAGATACATCCGGAAGATGCCGCCAAGCTCAAGATCAGAACCGGTGATATGATCAAGGTCTCATTCAGAAGGGGAGGACTTGTTTGTAAGGCCAGGGTGGTCAGGGATATCAAGAAAGGCATGACCTTCATGCCATTCCATTTCATTGAACGTGCTACAAGTTGCCAGACAGACTCATCGGATTCCCTCTGCAGGATGTCGGAATACAAGGTGGCTGCTGTTAAGATCGAGAAGTATACCGGTGAGCTGGCGTGATACGTCCCGGGGAGATGCTGTATGGATGGGCCTGTGATCCTGTTATCAGGGAAAGGGGCACTTCCGGAGGTTTTGTCACTGGTCTTCTATCATATCTCCTCTCGTCAGGCACTGTTGATGCTGTAGCAGTGGTAAGGCAGGGTGCCGATGTTTACGATGCCGGGATGGAGATCCTCACCGACCCTGATGAACTGTATACAAGTGCAGGCTCTCTTTACTGTGGAACACTCCTCTCTGCAAAGTTTCTCCTCAAATATCTTCAGAGTAATGTTGGAAAACGCGTAGCAGCAGTGGTGAAGGGATGTGAAGCAAAGGCGATCATTGAGCTTGCCAAAAGACACCAGTTTGATCTTGAGAATCTCGTCCTAATCGGGTTGAATTGTAGTGGAACCATCCACCCGGTCACGGCCAGAAGGATGATAACCGGGAAGTTTGGTCTTGATCCTGACCAGGTACAGAGCATATCCATTACCGGAGGGAAATGCATAGTCCGGACCGGTAAAGAAGTAGTTGGGATTCCAATCGAGGAGATTGAACAGAGTGGGTATGGTCGCCGTCTCTGTTGCCAGCGTTGTCATACCCGGATTCCCAGACAATGCGATCTGGTTTGTGGGAACTGGGGGGTCATTGGGGACTATTCGGAGAATGCAACCTTTGTAGAGATCTGTAGCAGGAGGGGTGGAGAGTTTGTCCAGAATGCTGCACAGGATGGGAAGGTCACACTCGAACCTGCCGATCCCCGTGGTGTTATGGTTCGCAAGCGTGTTGAAACTGCGATGCAGACCGTCAGTCTTGCGAACCGGAATGCCCAGTTTACAAGTATCCGTTCAGGTGAAGGGATACTTGAGCGAATGATGCTTGATATGTCCAGATGTATCAAATGTTACCAGTGCACTGAGGCCTGTCCACTCTGTATCTGCGAAGACTGTAGGATAAAAAAGCCCTGGCTTGTCAAACCCGGGCAAATTCCTCCACCTTTTATGTTCCACCTGATCAGAGTCTCCCATATTGCAGACTCATGTATTAACTGCGGACAATGTGAAGACCGATGCCCGATGGAGATCCCGAACTCACTTTTCATGCATGCACTTCAGGCTGAACTTGAGGTGATGTTCGGATATCATCCCGGTGAACATGCAGGAATGCCTGTTGTGGCAAAGGTGAACGAGCTTGAGGAGTGGGAACACAACTATGGTGACAACTTCGACAAGATGGTTGAGCTCTTTCGTGAACCCAGGTTTTAGGCGCTAGAGTTACGGCCCAGACTAGTATTACCTGGGCGGGAAACCACAGACTTCTAACACATCCTCTTCTGTCACCTCAAAGTTCCATTTTTTCCGTGAGAAGAGGTCTGACAGGTAGCAGATTGAGAGAGGAATGGGCAGCCCGTATATCTTTGCATAACTAACAGGCGGGAGATCATGTCCGGAAAAATTGCGTATAGTTCCTCTGTCAACCACGACTCCTATTGTCTGGAGTATCTTTGCGGTGTGGTTGAAAGGATGATCACGGGCAAGAGTCATACATAAATCTGCTACCGGTGCTCCGAACTTGGTGTTCGGGTAGAACGGAGCCTGTGCATAACAGAGTTTTCCGCAGTCCCTGCAGTAAAAGCGATGGACTCTGATGGTGATGGTTCGCTTCTGTTCGTTCTCTATGACCGATGCAAACCGTTTTGCCCTGACATCATGAAATCTGACCGGGCCTTTACAATAATGACAATGGGAGATTCTGGTAAATTCCATCATATCGATGCCTGTAAGTGCAGTAATGATGACACTTGAGAGGATTGATGGAATCTTGATCACTTTCACGTAAATCTTCCGTTTCTCAGATTATTGTCTGCAGAGTCATATGAGGATACCTTATTTCCATGGGTTATTGACGTTACTTCATATGGATTATGTATGTATCGGGTGTTTGTAGTTATGAATTATAAATTGCGCATACTATGGCTTTTATTTCGTCATTCTCTCCTTCATCTCTCTCTTTAGTATAAGTGGAATAAAACTTAATCTTCTTTATATTTTTCATACACAACTTCTCTTATGTCTCGCAATCTACCATTTCTTTATCTTGTCCTCGTGGTGGCACTCGCAGGATCTGTGCTTATTCCCGGGGTACTCTCAGAGGATACAGTTTCCCCTGTATTAACTGCGGATAAGGCAGATAACCTGACCTTCTACACCGAACAACTCCCTCCCTACAATTATCTCGAAAATGGGGCTTTGAACGGATTTTCTATTGATATTCTTGAAGAGATCAGTAATAAAACCGGCTCCAGTTTTTCACGAGATATGGTTCAAATAGTTCCTTGGGAGGAAGGATACGGGGCTGTCCTTAATGGAACAGATGGTGTTATCTTCTCAACAGCACGTATTCCTGAACGGGAAGATCTTTTCAAATGGGTTGGGCCGATCTCAATTGAACGGTATGTTCTTTTTGCCCCTAATGAATCAAACATCACAGTAGAGACATCCGATGATCTGAAGGATCTAAACATAGGAGTCATAACTGGTGATGCTTCAATTGCTCAGCTTCTTGCTGATGGAGTGGAAGAGAGCCAGTTAGTCAAAGCAGAAAACATTTCTGAACTTATCTCGTTGACAGAAGGGAACATGATAGATCTCTGGGTATATCCTGAAATAACCGGTCAGTATTATATCAAGGAGATCACCGGTAATGATAATTCATTCACCGCAGTTTTCCCTCTTGAAGAAGTTGGAATCTACTATGCCTTTAGCAAAGATATTCCGGATACTATTGTCAGTTCTTACCAAAACGCTCTTGATGACCTGAAGCAACAAAAGGATAAAACAGGGGCCAGCATATATGATTCGATTATCGAAAAATATGTCTCCTCTGAACCTATCAAATCAGGTCAGAGTTAATTAAAGTTCCATCTTTCCTTTTTTTAATCTGATTAGGATTTTAATGGTTTTTTGTCAAAAGTTCATCGCCAATCCTGATTACTTCCTTTATCAGGAGATCGAAATCCTCCCTCCTGCTGCGATGATTGGTAATCGCAACGTGGAGGTAATTCCTGCCTCTAATACTAACCGTTGATGGGACAGCAATTCCC
>QKDV01000157.1 GCA_003251955.1 Methanospirillum hungatei | reverse complement strand
GTTCGAGTATGTCCCGGCGGTAGAAGGATATTTCTCCAAGGTTGGATATAATTGAAAGAGAGTTCCCCACACACGTGGGGATGAACCTAAGAGTGGGTTTGCCGTAACCAGGCCGAGGACGAGTTCCCCACACACGTGGGGATGAACCTTGAGATCGATATAGTATCAGGCATACCGATAAGAGTTCCCCACACACGTGGGGATGAACCATATCAGGCCGGAGGCTGTCATCATGTTAGAGGGAGTTCCCCACACACGTGGGGATGAACCTATTGATCCCGTCGGAGGTGTAAAATGGGCTTTGAGTTCCCCACAAACGTGGGGATGAACCAATTACTGGGTCAACCAAGCGGCCACCAACACAGAGTTCCCCACAAACGTGGGGATGCAACCATCGAACCATCACACTAGCAGATATCCTGCAAAACCATCCAGAATAAGCGCGGCATAATAACCATACAGAATCTCCCGGGAACCAGGAGTCATGCCTGTTCCCTCCATCTGATATTCTGATTATTATAAGAAAAACCGCCTATTTGGCTACGTTTTCAAAAGAAACCAAAGAACGGCCGAAAATTAAAAAAGATAAAAATAAATATTCCCAGGACGTCAGTGATATTTATCACATAAGACTCCGATGGGGGGTGTATGTGAAACACATAATCTCGTGCGTCTCGGATCGAACATCGACTATGCTGATACTCTGACTAACACTCTTTTTTTTGATTAATTCCATGTATTGCCAGGTAATTTGGATTGTAACCGCTTCTAGCCACAAAAAAGATAACCCAATATCGTTATTTTTTAGTTTATAGGTTCTTATTAACCGTAAAAATATAGCCAATATGAGAGAGATAAGCAAAATAATTGAAGAATTATCGATTTAATACAATTTTTGGTTAAAACCTGTATCTAACAGACAAAGTCAAATAAATACAACTATTTCAGCAAATGAGATTGAAATAAGATATTAACAGGACTCACCTCCTCTTTTCTGTATAATCACCATATGACTCTCTCATGATAACCAGAAAGCCCTATAAATTTTTAAATATCTTATTCATATTATGAAGGGATACTGGTGATTACAGGTTGAGACAGGATCAGTGAATCAATCCTATTCTGTATACTTAAATCTCAACGAGTATACGATAATCATCAGATAAGGGGGGAATAATGGCAATTAAACCAGCACCAAAAACAACAGCAAGAAAGCCGGTAAAGCCAGTGGCAAAACCCAAAGCAACTCCGGCAAGTGTTAATGCCTCAGAAATGGCAGACCTCAAAAAGATCATTGATATGCAGGCAAAGCAACTGCTTCAGTTAAATAAGACAGTTCGTGTCCTGCAGACTGAACTGAAAGATGTTAAGGAGCAGATTGGGTCAGAAACTGCCAAACAGGCACCAGCCGCAAAAGCAACTCCAATCAAGGCAGCCCCGGCAAAAACAGCAGCAACAAAGGCAAGAACTCCGGTAAAGAAAACAACCGTAGCCGCAAAGCCAGTGGCAGCGAAGACCCCGGCAAAAACAGCAGCAGCAAAAGCAAGGAGTGCGGTAGCAACAAAGAAAGCAGAACCAGTAAAATCAGCACCAGCAAAGCGTGGACGTAAACTTGTCCAGCCAGCGCTTGATACCATGGTTCCCGTTCCGGTAAGTGTATCAGAACGCCTCAATGCACTCACTTCAACGAAAAAGATCACACAGACCAAGTTTGCTGAAGAGGTAGACCTTCCGACTAACCTCATCTTCGATATTGCAGCACAAAAAGTTAAAACAATCAGCCTTGAGCGGATCCAAAAGATCTCAACCGCCCTTAAAAAGTTCGAGACAAAATAACCGACTGAGTGCGAAAACCCGGGTATCTCTCGATACAAACTTTTTTTCTAAAAATCACGGACTCATTTGAAGCTGTGTAAAACCTGGCAACATACAGGAAATACGGTTGCAAGCACGGTATCTCTCAAAACTCCTATGAACATCCCGGTTGAACACTATCATGGATATCCTCTACGCAACCGGATATATAGCAGCATTCTGTTCCACGGTTGCATTCATTCCACAGGTTTGGCAGACATACCGGACCCGTCATGCTCATGACATAAGTTATGGCATGCTCCTCCTCCTCATGACCGGGATGACACTCTGGTTCATATACGGCCTTGTAATCTGGGAACCACCAGTCATACTTGCGAACGGGATCACCCTCATCCTCCTGACTGCCATCACAGCCATGAAGATACGGTACCCATAATAAAAAAAACATGAAAAGATCCAGAGATAGACAAACAATATTGAGATCAGGAGATCTCCTTTGTCAATCCATGCTCGGCTATCCGTTTCCAGTTGGTCATATCCTTCATTGTCTGAATAACGCCGATAGTCTGACCGGAAGCATTGAGGATAGGCGAAGCCTTCGCCCATATCACTGCACCCTTTCCATTCTGGAGTGACGGAAGAAAAGCCTCTGTAAACAGACCGGTCCCAAACCGGGAGACAGAGGGATGATTACGTATCAGGTCACGGACAGGGAGATCAACCAGGTCAGCGAGCAGGGGAATGCCAGGTTCAAAACATCTGCAGGCGTCACGATAACCAGCAGTCCCGACTATCTCATCCCTATTGTATCCGGTAAGGGCAGCCATCGCATTATTCCAGGCAACCACACGCCGGTGATTATCCAGAATAAACGTTGGATCGCCAACATGCTCGATGGCCTCCTCCAGATGATGGTACATCATCGAGAGTGACTCCTCGATCATCCTCTGTTCGGTGATATCAAGGGCTGAAAAGATGGTGCAGAGATGGTTTCCACCCGAATCTTTAGTACGGGAGAGATGAATCTGGATGATACTTGTCTTGCCATCCTCGGTAATATCAGAAATAATACTAGTCCAAATTCCCTTCCGAATCAGGGAAGCTGAGATCTCAGATCTCTTTCCTTCAAGTTGGGGGTAACATGAATAGACAAGATCGATCTGTTTCCCATACAAATCACGCTCAGATAGCCGTTGGAAAATCCGGGTGAAGGATGGATTACTGTAACTGATCCTCCCGTCAGGACAGATGATCGCAATACCTTCGTACGAATGGGAGATCGCGGTCTCCTTCATCTGCACCTCGCGATTCATCCGGATCTGGGTGGAGATATCATTAAAATAAGCAATCAGGCAGAGCGGGTTTGCAGCAGTATCCTTTACAACCGAGGCAGTGATAAGGAGGTTGAACTTTGAACCAGATCTCCTAATTCCGGCCATTTCACCAGAATAACATGATTCACGTGCAATAATCTGCCTGATCTCGAAGATATGTCGTAGTGAGTCAACATTTCCATGGGCAAAGTGTTCAATTGGGAGCCCAATTACATCGGAGATGTGATTATAACCCCACATCTGTAAAAATGCCGGATTGACGTAGGTAACAATCCCTTCAAGCGTTGCAAGCCCGATGGGGATGACCGATGACTCTATCGCGCAACTCTTAATAAGAAGCTCAATCTCGGCACGCTTGCGGTCGGTGATGTCACGTCCCACACCCTGATACTCGAGGATAGCATCATCCTCGTCAAATATCCCCCGGTATATCCAGTGTTGCCAGCATGGGTTTTCTCCGGGGAGGGTAACCTCAACCTCAAGGTCCCATACCGGCGAATTAGGTGCACAGGCCTGCATACCGGCCTGGAGCCTTGATACAGAGTCAGCAGGAAGAAATGCAAGAATTGACCGGTTGGTGACTTCTTCAGGATAGATTCGCAGATTCTTACAGAAGGCATCGTTTGCAAAAGTGATCTTTCCTTCAGGCGTGTACCTGCATATCATCTCGAGCTGATCCTCGACGATTCCCCTATACCGGGCTTCATTGATACGAAGCCGTTCTTCCATCTCCTTCTCAAGGGTAATATCCTCGATAATGACAGTCTGGCCGTGTTCACCGGTATCAAAGATGGTGTTCAGGATCCTGACCTTGAAGTACTGGGTCCAGTCATACTGCTCCATCTTGAGGATCCTGGTCTGTTCAGCCTTCTCATCAGGACCATCCAGAAGTCGTGGACTGGTAAGAACACGAAGCAGATTGTGGGGAAGCACTGATATCGGAGCACTCAGTATCTCCTGCTGATTCAGATCAAACATCTGGCAGAACCGGTCGTTCACCTGGTTGATCCTACCTTCCTCATTGATGACCACAATCCCTTCTTTGGTAAATCCGAGGATCGCTGCAAGCGGAATCCTCTGGGAGAGATAATAGACCTTAGCAGCCCCCATATGACGCATCTCCACACAGCCGGAGATCTCCAGGATCTCCAGGTACTTCGCAACCGAATTCCGGTTCATCTTCAGACGCTGCGAAATATCAGAGATGGTAAGACCGCGGGGATGAAATTTGAGTAGAGAACGGATCTTATTGAGGTTATCCCGCTCCGCAGGCATGCTTAAACTCTTCGATCAGGAGTAATAAAGTTATGCCACGCAATCAAATCAAAAATAAAAGTTTAAATAATAATTCAGCGTCATATCATAGATTATTCTTCTAATATAACCAACCGAATCAGACCTGTATACCGGGCTGTAGGCGACACTGATATTAAATACAAAAACAGTGAATTTGCTTTCCGCCAGTCAGGGATGCCATGCAGTAATGCGTAGAAAATACTTAATGTAACTCTTTTACCATAGCAGTGCAGCCCTCATTGGAAGGGTTGAATGCTTGTGTACAAATATACCCCTCCCAAAGATTCGGTCGGCTCTGGACCGTTGGGATTGCAGAAGCCATTGATGTAGAGAATGTGTGATCTCTGCATACAGACTGGTTCTGATGGCGGCGGGTATGGATGACTGGATACTGATAACTGCCCATTACACGGGTATCAGTCAGCAGATACGAGAATGGTCTGTAAGACCAGTGCAATGAAAACTTCGGTCAGATACATTGTACATTACACGGCTCTGCTTTGTATCAGAGTATTCAGGTAGGAGAACTATGGCAATTCAATCAGATGGAGGAATCCGGAACATCACAAATCCATATGTAGAGATCATTCTGCATCAGGCAAATGAGATGAAACACCGTGGTGACCTCACAAAAGCACTTGAGATCTATGACCAGGTGTTATTGATCGACCCCCAGAATGCAAGAGCATGTCATTCAAAAGGCAACGTCATGGACATGCTCGGCAGGTACAAGGAAGCTGTTGCCTGCTATGAAATGGCGCTTGAGATTGATCCCCTCCATGCTGAAGCATGGTATAACAAGGGAGTTACCCTGAGCAAAATGGGATGTGATAATGACGGAGTCGAGTGTATCCAGAAGGGGATATCACTTGCAGTCGGTTCGCACTGAAAATCAGACACAAGACTGATCGCTGATCAGTGCAATTCCACTCATCAAAAGGAGTCTGAAACTCAAATTTTACTTCTACGAATGGAGGGGATATACAAACCCCTCCATCGCTCAGGATCGGAGGTCTCATCTAATAGCCCATCGACCTCTGGTACGTGCAACGATCAGGTATATTTTCACTCATTCTATCAAACATCAGTGGTGAGAGAGATCGCTGATCATCGATCAGGCAAGGGTATGATCCTGCTCCTTGGAGAGACCGCTTCCCAAATGGCTCAGGACTTCACTACCGGAGAACAAAAAATACGGTTTTTCCCTGTTAAAGACCTTGAAGAGGCAAAAGAACAATTTTTTAAGAATAAGGCTGTAGGCCTTATAATAAGCAGGGACAGGCGGGATATCAACCCGGAAAATGTCCTTAACCTGATACAAAATACGATTAAGAACCAGAGAACAACACCGTTTCTACTCCTCTGGCCACCGGACGAGATGCTGAACAGGTTCATCAGACTTGTTCATGCATCGACAGAGACCATCGCCGATATCGATACATGTGATCCAGAGAAACTCAAAACCAGAATTGCCACACTTGAGGCAAAGAACGCCACACTTGAAGGATCAATACGGACCCTTGTCGCAGCCTTAAGCCAGTGTGATCCCTGGCCTGAAGCATATGCAGGAGAGGAGAGTGCCTGGGAACTGGTCATGCAGGGTCTTCCCGTTGCAGACCGGGACTCAGAAGAGTATAGTGGGATAGAAGATGATGAAGGATCAGACGAGGAGGGTGAAGATGAAGAGTGAAATCCGGGCAGAAAAAATTTAGGAAGTATTATCGTTCTCTGTGGGAAAAACCAGATCCGGCGACAGTAGGGTCAGGATGTGAATATTAGTGAGATGGAAATTTTCCCGGCTGCTCTCTCTCACTATCTTCTGCATCGTAGTATCCATCGTATCTGGGATGATTCTGATTAATTACATGTTCACTGCAGGGTCAGTGAAAGAGGAGACCCAGATCCTCAGGGACCAATCTGAACAGATGATCAACACCTCGTTTCATCTGATCAACTCCGGGCTTGAGAACTACGATAGCACCTTCAACAGTGAGATGCTTAATGGATTCTCTCTTGTGATGGAGAGGTACAATCAAACGGGTGGAAATCTCTCGCTGATGGATCTACAGGATCTCAGCAGGAGCCTGGAGATGGAGATCCATGTCATCAACCGTACAGCAGTCATTGTGAAGAGTTCCAATACAGAGACCACATTACTCGATTTTAACATTATATATCCAGATTTTGCTCTTTTTTTAAGGAATATCAGCAACACAGACGGATTTTACCCGGACCGGATTGTAACTGACTATTACTCACATAACCTGACCAAGTACGCATACATGCCCACACCCGATCACCAAAATATCGTCGAACTTGCTATGGCCAGACAGGAGTTCAATCAGGAGGAACTTCGCCAGGAGTATAGAAAGGTAATGAATCAGGTTGTGGAGGTTAACCCGGACATCGATCATGCCCGCCTGTTCAGAAAGAGTTTCAGACTCGTTAATGATCCAAACTATAACGCTACGAGTGAAGAACGGTCCATAATCAGTAGCATCCTACAAGATCGAAAAAGCCGTGAGTTTATTCAGGCAGAGAACGGCTCAACCGTGAAGTATCTCCTCATTGATATGCGCAACACATTATATGGCGCTGATATGAGCCTCGTAGCAGAGATAACATATCAAAACCAGAGGATGCAGGAGAAACTAAACAATCTGTTAACATATCACCTTCTGCTTGCAGCGATTGCCATCATATGTGGTCTTTTACTCTCAGTACACATCTCCCGTATCATTACCAGACCGATCGAAGATATGGTTGAGGATGTTGACAAACTGGCTGATGGTGACCTGGATAACACCATCAGAACCGGTGTTACCATCGAACTGCTCAAACTTCAGGAGAGTACGATAAGGCTTGTCTCAAACATCAGATCCCTGCTTCATAATCTGCGGGAAGAAGAGGAGAAACTCCTACAAAGCGAGGAGAGGTACCGCACCGTAGTGGAGAACCAGACCGAACTCATCTGCCGGTTCAGACCTGACGGGAGTTATCTCTTCGTAAATGATGCATACTGCAGATTCTTTGGAAAGAGTTTTGATGAGATACTTAAGTTGGGGTCTATACCAGGGATGACCCAGGATTACCGCAAAGATATGGAAGAACACCTCTCATCATTAACCAGGGAGAATCCTTCAGGCACAATCGATCAGCAGGTTTCAGGAAAGGATGGGACCGTCAGGTGGGTGCAGTGGAATGACACTGCCATATTTGGAGAAGACGGGACCGTTACCGAATATCTCTCAGTAGGGAGGGATATCACCAGGGTGAAACTACTCGATGAGAGCCTGCGGGCATCAGACATGCTCTATCGGTCAACGATCAACGCCATGGTAGACGGCGTTCATGTGATCGACCGATCATATACCATACTCCTTATCAACAATGCTTTCCAGGTTTGGATGGACGAACTTCCATCTGCCGAGTTTCTGGTTAACAAGAATCTCTTTGATGTCTTTCCATTTCTGGACGAGAAGATCAGATCAGAATACGTACAGGTATTTGAAACCGGAAAGATGATGATCACCGAAGAACTGCAAAACCTGGAGAGAGGAATGATCCATACGGAGACCCGCAAGATCCCAATCTGGTTTGATAACAGGGTCGAGAAGATCGTCACAATCATCAGGGATACCACGGATCGGCATCAGGCAGAGATGGCACGCCAGAATATGAACCAGATGCTCGAGCATGAGGTTAAAACACGAACGCAGGAGCTGGAGGCGATAGTGCATGAACTTGACTCATTCACATACACTGTCTCCCATGATCTCAGGGCCCCTCTCAGGGCT
>QKDV01000151.1 GCA_003251955.1 Methanospirillum hungatei | reverse complement strand
TCTCCTTCCTCTTTTGGGAGAACGGGTTTCTGACCCACATCTCCTTGAAATTGTCAGACTTTTTGAAATACGGCTTAGCCATCTAAAAAATATGATTGAGGATGTGATCAGATACTCCCATCTGAACTGTCAGATTTACATCACAGACTACAGGGTGTTTGATCTGTATACCATAATAGAGGAGTCATTTTCTGTTAACCAGGATTGCGCAGACCAGAAGCAGGTCAAATTCATCAATTTAGTTCCTGATGGGATCATAATTAGGTTGTCTAATGCTCAAGCCCCTCTCATGTTCAGGCACCTTATACTCAATGCGATTCAGTTCAACAAGATTGGAGGAACGATCACTGTAACTGGAAGCATTGATGGCGGCTGGGTTACGATTCAGATCATAGACACCGGTTCGGGCATACCTGAAGACCTCATTGAACTTATGTGGGATGAATTTACAACCGGTGATCCATCAAGGAACAATCCCTATCACAAAGGACTTGGTCTTCCGACAGTCAAGAAAATCGTTGCGATGCACCGGGGTTATATCGTTGCTACCAGCCTGGGAAGTGATAAAGGATCGACCTTCACCCTGACACTGCCACAAATGCCTTCTCCTGATTCAGTCCGGCAGGAGATATCAAACGTCTGAGCCGGACCCCGATATTCCTCCCAGTGTTCTTTTTATGTTATTTATTGCACATTCATCAAAATCTGATATTATCACTGAAAAAATATATTGTTCTCCACCTTCACTGACCGATACAACGGATTTTTCTACAGGTACTCTGATCATCTCTCCTGAAGCAGAAGGAATAAGGGTTGTTCCACTCTCGTGCCCGCCTTTCTCAAAGAGTTCCTTGTCACCGGTAATAAACGCATTATAAAGATTTGGTGAAAGTAACTCCTGAAGATATTTTCCTGCAGCTTCTTCTTCGTTCGGGCATCCAAATATCCTGCAAAATTCCTTGTTTACCAGAAAAACATGCCCTTCCTTGCTATAACATGAGATTGGATGTGGAAACTGGTCAACAACTTTCCGCATTATTTTCCACTGAAGTTGTTGCTGCTCTTCCTGCAGGCGTTTCTCGGTCATGTCTGAGATGAGTACATAGTACCGATCTGCATCTCCATAAGCATTGGAAGACATCCTGACATTCAGGTATCGTGATTCTCCATCCCTCCGGTCAGACCAGAAACTAAACTCCTGTATTGAGGCAGGATTCTCCCCCATCTCTTTGAACTTACATTTGACCCTTTCTCTCTCCTCTTTTCCTGCAAACTGTGGTGGCTCTACTGTTTCCAGTTCTTCCCTGCTATAGCCCGTTATATCAGTAAAGCGTTTATTAACGAACAAAGTCTCTTTTTTTCCGTTTTTTATCTCAACAACAAGCAGTCCGTCGCTCATGTTGGCGATCATCTCTTCAAAGAACTCCCGGCTTCTCTTAATCTCATCGTTAGCAAGGCGTTCTTTTGTATTATCCTCAAGTATGATGGTTGTCCCTGCAGTTCCATCATCAAAGACTGTTGGTACGACCCTAAAGTGATAATATCGCTTTGGATCAGTATCAAGTGTAATCTCTTCGAGATCTGCTTCCCTGATCTGTTCTTCTATGAAACCCAGAAAGGTATGGATTGCCGGGTCTGGTGAAGAAATATATCTGATCTCCTGAAACAGGACCTGATCCCTTTCTATTCCAATCAGGGAGAGAAAAGGATCATTGATCTGAAGGACTCTGAGGTACTTATCAACAACCATGACAAGATCGGTTGTATAACTAAGGAGAGCAGAGAGCGGTACCCTGGAAGATAGGGTATACACTTTTGCCATCCCGAAGGTTCTGAGATCGACATGGCCTGACGCATGGAGAATGTCCATATATCTCCCGACTGAATGCTTATTTTTTCCAAGTTTTTCTGCAATGTCGGTGATACTCATTCCCTGATGCTGTTGCCTGAGCAGCTCCTTAACACGTGCGAGCTCCTCTGCGATCCGTTGCATACTTATATGTTTATCATGAGAACCAAAATAGGTTGCCCTCATTTGGCACCCTTATCTGTGTCATGCATTTGTAACAAATAACCCATAATTTATTATGTTGATATGCTTACATTTGTATGTACAACAAAGAACAGAGTACTTGTATGAGTCATCAACCATTGGTCGTGGATGTTATGGAAAGTATGGGGTATGGTCGTTTAGCTGGCCTGTTCATGATGTTGGTCCTTCTGACAGGTCTGATCTTTCTGCCGGTATCGGCAGATAGCAAGTACCTCTCCGGCTCTCCTGAAATATCCGCATCCATATCCGGGAGTAATGAATTTTCTCCAGGGACATCTAATCCACTCAAGATCTCAATTCAGAATACGGGGCTGATCTCATCTAGAATGGCCCAGTCTGGTGTTCTGGACAGTGATGCCACTCCAAGCACCGCAAAGACGGTGCTGGTTTCTCTCGATGCTGGTGATGCACCGGTTGTCGTTAAGTCCGACAATCAGATGCTTGGAGATATTACTGCATCCAATTCAAAACCTACAACGTTTCAGGTCTGGGTTAAGGACGATGCCCGTGCAGGAAAGTACACACTCCCCCTTCACATCAAGTATACTTATTTGGCTGAAGCTGACCAGCAGGGGACTGAAAGTGTCACATACCGGTACACAGATCGGGATGTGACCGTTGAACTACCATTTGTGGTCAGGTCGGCAATCAATCTTGATGTGACAAAAGTTACTGCACAGGATATCAATGCAGGTGGTTCAGGATACCTGCTGGCAACACTCAAGAACACCGGTGTTGATTCTGGAGCGAAGACGATTGCAAAGATTGCACGAAGCGAGGGTTCTCCAGTGATTCCCGTAGACAGTGCTGTTTATATCGGCTCGTTTGCTCCGGGAGATGAGGTGAACACGAAGTTCAAGGTAGCAGTCTCCAAAGATGCACAGGGGCAGGAGTATCCTCTTGACCTTTATGCCACCTATGAGAATGCCGATGGTCTGGCTCTTGAAACCCCAATGAAGCGGCTTGGTATCTCTGTGGCACCAAAGATCATGTTTTCAACGGTTGGCAAACTGATAGAGATCAGCCCTGGTGAGACAAAACGTATTGAAGTGACGTATCGCAACGATGCGGATACACCCGTTTATCTTGCAGAAGCACGGATAACTCCAGTGGGCTCGATTAAGAGCTCCGACAATCTTGCATATCTCGGTGATATTCAACCTGGTGAGACAGCCCGTGCAATCTTCGAGATTATGGCCTCAAGTGATGCTGAACCTAAAGCGTACGCAATAGATTCAGAAATCAGGTTCCGCGATGCACTTGGCACAAGTCAGACCTCTGATATTGTCAAAGTACCTGTGGAGATTATTCCTGCTGGAGCAGTTGGATTAATAACTGCTGATCCACTGGCATTATTGGTGTTGATCGGTATCATTATCTGCGGGGGATATTACGTTGGGATCCGCCGGAAAGGTGCCACTGTGAAATCAGCAGGAGATAGTTTGCCCTGATAATAGTTCAGTGATAGAATTATTAATCTTGAGAACCAACATTGGATAGTAGACAGTTGAAATGGATGTGACAACTCTTGACAGAGCAGCCGGAAACATCCTGGCTCTCCTGGTCTTCTATCAAAAACAGCTCTTTAAATCAGAGCATGGGATCACCGGTGTCCAGGCAGCACAGTACCGACTGCTTGGCATCCTGAAGAAAGAAGGAATGCTGTCCATGACAGCTCTTGGAACCCGCCTATACATCTCCAAACCTTACATGACGAATCTTGTTGATGCACTCATTAAGGATGGATATGTAGAAAGACAGCCTAACCTAAAGGACAGAAGAGTTATCAACATCTCGATTACCGAGGCCGGTATACAGCATCTGCATGAGGCACACCGTTTGTACAAAAACGGAATAAAAAACATCCTGGCAGATCTGAATGAAGAGGATCTCAATAACCTCTGCGCTTCATCTGAAGTAGTGGCTTCGATTCTGGGAAAGATACGTTGATTAGGTCCCTCTGGTTTTGGGATCATCTGTCTCTGATAGGTTGTTAGTTGCAGTATGAACAGGATTCATCACAGGTATCATTACACACCAAACAATTTCATGAGAATTACTATGTTAAGTCAGATACGCAAATCACTCATTCTGGTAATATTCGGCCTGCTTGTTGCAGCGCTGATCGCCTCTCCTGTGCTTGCAGGAACTAAGTATATGTCTGGATCACCGAACATCACCGTTAGTATCGCAGGAAGCAACGAGTTCACTCCTGGAACTACGGTCCAGTTGAAGGTTCTGGTCCAGAATACCGGTCTGAACACTATTAAGATGGTTCAATCAGGTATTGTGGATCGTGACGATGTACCAAGTACTGCCAAGATGGTAAAAGTGGCCCTCGGTGCAGGCGATGCTCCAGTTCTGATTAAGTCCGATCCACAGATGATAGGTGACATCAAGGCCTCAGACAACAGTGAGGTTACCTTTGACATCAGGGTTAAAGACGATGCAAAAGCTGGGTCCTACATGCTTCCACTCACTGTTGATTATACCTATCTTGCAGATGCTGATCAACAGGGAACTGATAGTCTTACCTACAGGTACGTAAAGAAGGATCTTCAGTTAGAATTACCATTTGTTGTCAAATCTGCCATAAATCTTGATGTCCTCGCTGTTACTCCTGAAAACATCAATGCCGGAGGATCAGGATACGTAACACTTGAGCTCAAGAATATCGGTGCTGATACTGGAAATAAGGCAATTGCAAAACTGAGCCGCAACGGTAACTCCCCAATTGTTCCGGTTGACAGTACTGTCTATATCGGAACCTTTGAGCCGGGTCAGGTTGTTGACACCAAGTTCAAGGTATCGGTTTCAAAGGATGGAGAACCACAGACTTATCCACTCTCAGTCCTGGTCTCATATGAGAACGCTGACGGAGAAACGCTTGAGACTCCTGTTGAAGAATTTGGTGTCCCGGTTGGAGCAAAAGTATCGTTTACTGTAACAAGCCCCGCATGTGAGACCTCACCTGGAAAGAAACAGGCAATTTCAGTCACTTACCGTAATGATGGTGATGCAACTGCATACAGTGCAGAAGCACGTATCAGCGCTGTTGACCCCTTCACCAGCAATGATGACCTTGCATATCTTGGAGATATCAAGCCTGGCGAGTCCGGAACAGCAAAGTTTGAGATCAGCACTGCATCAGATGCAACTCAGAAGACCTACGGTCTTGACTCCGAAGTCAGGTACCGTGATGCACTTGATAACAGCCAGATCTCTGACACAGTCAAGGTCCCGATATCAGTCGTTCCATCCGGTGGTATTGCATCGCTGTTTGGAAACCCAATCGTGATCGCCTTACTACTTGTAATCATCATTGGTGCCGGATATGCCATCCACACCCGGCGTCAGAAACAGGTCCGCTAACCGATAATCGGTGGTGATACCTATGGATTCACTTTTTTCCGGTGTTGCAGATCTAATTGTCCACCGGCCCCGTCTCATTGCTCAAATAGCCGTGGTTCTTATGCTGATATCCCTTGTTGGGATGAGCATGATCTCCATGGCTACCGGGAATGACACCTATCTTGATAAAAATTCAAAGACTGGTGTCCTTTCGAATCATTATTCGGACACATTCCAGCAAAACACCCTCGTACTGCTCTTCGAGTGCAATGATCCCACTAGTCCCGAGATTCTTGATTATATCGACTCGATTATGGGGCCTATTTCGAAGTTGCAGTATGTTTCGGGAACTTCCAGTGTTACAGAGGCGTTCAAGCAGGCAAACAACGGAACACTTCCGATCTCATCAGGAGAGGTAACGGAAGTTGAGCAGAAGATTTCGCCTTCCGTTCTCAAACGTTATATTCCGTCAAACCTGCTGAGCATGGCGATGGTGACTCTTGAGCCCGGGCTCAGTGACAAGAAGAAAGAGTCAGCGATGAAGAATATCCTCTCATTCATCGACAGCACTGATATCCCTCCAGGTCTCTCTATTAAACTGACCGGTGATGCAGCCTTCAGCATGGAGATGAAGACTGAGATGGGTACATCGATGATTACCCTTATCATGGCTGCCTTATTCCTAATGGTCATTGTGATGGGGTTGCTCTTCTCCTATGTGAGCCATCGTTTCCTACCTGTCCTTATTGTCACAGTCGGACTGCTTCTAACATTTGGTGTCGTAGGTCTCGGACACGTGACTGTGAGTATGGCAGTCATATCGGCATTTCCTGTTATGATAGGACTTGGTATCGATTATGCCATTCAGTTCCACTCACGTCTTGAAGAAGAGGCCCGAACAAACCCTCTCCCTGAAGCGATAAGGATAACAGTCACCAAGACCGGGCCTGCAGTGATGTATGCAATGCTTGCAACAACTATGGGTTTTTTAGCCATGTTCATATCACCGGTTCCGATGATCCAGGGATTCGGTCTTGTGAGCATCATCGGTGTGGTGGTATGTTATTTGACATCTCTCATCGGAATTCCTCTCATTGCTGTACTGATAGATTATAAGGCAAAAGGGGCTGGAAAGTCAAAACTAACAGAAAAAATTGATCTTGGCCTTTCAAAGCTTGCAGTTGGAATTGCAAAGAATCCGGTTCCTATTCTACTTGTAGTATTCTTTGTGGCATTTGTGGGAATTCAGATGGATTCCCGTATCCCTATCGATACCAATCAGAATGCTTTTGTTCCCCCTGATATGCCTGCAAAGATCACACTCGATAAAGTATCGAGGATTGTGGGTTCTACAGATCCGGCACCGATTCTTGTATACGGCGATAATGTCCTGGCACTTGACACTGTCAAGTGGATGAAAGAGTTCACCACTCTTGAGATGGATCTTCATCCCACGAGGTTGACTAATGCAGTGAGTATTGCGGATTATGTGATTACTTACAACAACGGGACGATGCCGCAAACCCAGAGTGAGCTTGATGCTGCTCTTGAGAAGATCCCTGCTGGAACAAAGAAGCAGTACCTGAACGGGAAGACCGAAGCCGTTGTACAGTTATATACAACCAAGATGGAGACACCTGCAAAGAGTGATCTTAAAGACCAGATAATCGGTGATCTTCAGCTCCATCAGCCTCCGCCAGGTGTGCAGACCAGTATAACCGGGAGTTTTGATCTCTTTACAAACCTGATCAGTCAGTTGATTGAGAGTAAGGAGGCAATGACATATCTGGGATTTGTTCTTGTGGCACTGTTCCTCGGTCTCGTATATCGGAATATCAATGCCCTGACCCCTATAGTGCCGATTGTGGCAATTGTCGGGTGGAATGCAGTTGCAATGTACATTCTTGGCATTGATTATAACCCGATGACAGCATGTCTCGGGTCGATGACAATTGGTGTGGCTGCGGAGTACACAATTCTGGTGATGGAACGTTACCTAGAAGAGCGTGAGATTTCTGACAATGTCGTCGAGGCAATAAAGAACAGTGTCCGAAAGATTGGATCTGCAATCCTGGTATCCGGTCTTGCGACATTCTTTGGTTTCTCTGCATTGATCCTTTCAGCATTTCCCATCATCAGCAACTTCGGGCTTACCACCATCATTGCGGTACTGTTCTCATTGATCGGTGCCGTGGCAGTGATGCCTGCAGTGCTCTCGCTGGTTGACCAGATCATCCACCGGGTCGAAGAGGTAGAGGAAGAAGTACTTCACATTCATCCTCATGCCCACGAGAAGAAATAATTCCGATAATATTTACCCGATCAGGGGTCTTCCCTGATTTCATCTTCTTTCTTCTTTTATCAGCTTTAAAATCCTTCCTGGTTCAGTACCGTCGCTTCACTTAATGCTCCTTATCACAGACGTATCTGTATGTCTTCTCAGGATGAAGGTATACCTGGTGTAACCGTCATATTTCCGGTCACCAAAGTATCAGGCAATACAATCAGTCAGACTTCAGTAGAAGTATGCACTGAGTCACGGGTTATTCTCTATCTAAACGATGTTGTTATCGGGGATCTTTCTATTACACCTGTTGATCTCGAATCCTTTGCAATAGGACACCTGATCTGTGAAGGATACATATGCCGGGTCCAGGAGATCACTTCTATTGTAATTTCCCTGCCTGACATCAGGATAACGACAGTAGCTCTTCCTGAGTGCACTACTGGACATTTTTCAAAGAACAGTTCCGGCGGATCCTGCCGTGATCTTCTTCCTGATGGGTCTCTCCCACCACTTGTAGACGGATTACATCTTGAGATTGATACTATCTTCAGTTCGATGGA
>QKDV01000165.1 GCA_003251955.1 Methanospirillum hungatei | reverse complement strand
GAAGGCACGACTCCTTATTAAAACAGGTAAGAGTCGTGACGCAGATACTGTCTTCTCACAGATCCTGCAGATACAGACAGATAACCCACAGTACCTTTCAGCGATTGCAGAAGTCGCCCTTGAAAAGGCACGGTATCTTGAAGCATACGAGCGGTATTCAACCCTTGTAAACCTCACTCCAGAGAATGCACAAAATTGGGAGACGAGATCTGATGTGATCTTTGCACTCCTCACGATTCCAACAGCAGGCGCAAACGCTTCACCATCACTGAAACAGACCGATCTCTACACACCCGGAATCAAAGGGTATGAACAGGCAATCAGACTCGATCCAGGCAGGGATGCTGTAATCAGGACCAAGATTGAGAAGAGATCTGACGAGTATGTAGCCCGGACAATTCAGGAGCTTGAAGACCGCTATCGTGAGTTCAGGTACCTGCAGCCGGGCGAGAAACCAATTGGCCCATAAAAGAGAGAAGGTGAACCATGCAGATCAAACCTCTTTATCTCCTGCTTTTTGTTACCCTGGTTCTGACATCAGGTACTATTTCAGGAGCAACACTTACTGAACACACGACAGAAGAATGGCGATCTATTCTTGCACTTCCCGAGAACAGCACCATGTTGACAGGGCTGCAGATCACATTGGGAATTAGTCCTGACAAGTATTATCTCCCCCAGGGAACTGAAGTGAACATTTCAGGCACAATATCTTCGATGTTCGGCCCGATAAAAAACACACAGATAATCCTGGCACGTGGAAATGCAACCAGTCCAGTCCCGGTTGCTAATCTGACCAGTGATGAGTCCGGAGAATTTTCCTTCACAGACCTTGTGAACTATTCAGGGGTCGTCAGGTACCAGGCCTGGTTTGATGGTTCTGATCTGAAAGGAGAAAACCTGACAAAAAGTTACGAGGTAGAAATCACTGGTATTGCTAATACGAGCGCCCAGAATGTATCTGATCCTGTACAGCAAAAAATTACAGAAATCTCCTCTGAAGAGACTGGTGAAGATCCAGCTGAATCAGTTGATACAGACAACTCCACTGAGATCCAGACAGAAAATGCATCAGAATTAACCTTGTATGGTCCGGAATCATTTTTTTCCGGAGAAAATATCACAGTCTCTGGATCTGTTACAGGAAATGACAACACCCCGCTTCCTTATGTTGCAGTAAACATTGAGATGAGCGGCAGAGATGGTGAATATTCAAAAATCGGTGACACGGTCATCACTGATACTACCGGAACATTCACTACATCGTATTACCTGACAGGACCCGGGCCCCTTTCACTCAGGGCTGTCTTATACAATCAGGGAAAGGACCTTGTTAGCAACATTGTGACGATGCAATTTGATAAGACCGATGATTTTTTACCCCGGTCACGTGACCGAACCGACACAAGGAGTATTGATGCAGACCTGAATGCCGTCATCATCAGACCTGATGAGAATATCACCATATCAGGATGGTTTTCTGACGGTAATGGAAATGGAATTCCGGCCGGACGTCTCAATCTGTATTGGTACAATTTTGCTGACCGGATATGGGACAGGTATGAAAACTGCTCAGAAGCAATCACCAATGATGACGGATATTATGCCTTTAATGTCACCGGTCCGAATCTGACAGGTGTATCATATCTTTCAGTTGTATCAAAGAAAGAACAGACAGGCAAACCGCTATTCTCACAAGTACTACCATTGATAGTCAGGGGTCCGGTTGAGAACGATACACAAATTCTCCCTGCACAACTCACAGTTTATAGTGAACCCCCTGAGGTCAAGGTCAATGAAAAGGCCCTGATCACCTTCACTCTTTCAGATCCTGATGGAAATCCCCTCGCTGATGAACCGGTGACAATGTACTTCTCTGAAGACGGGTTCACCTGGTTCATGAACGGTAATGAAAATCTCACAACTCGAAGTGACGGAACAGTAACTATGGCAGATGTTCCAAAAACACCGGGCTTCCATTATTACAGGGGAGTGTACGATGGGTCAGACTTCTTCGGTCCTGCTGACTCAGGAATTCTGGTACTCATAATCACCCCGTCTGAAACAGGTACTGACGATATTCAGGTTTTGAATGATACATCAGACGAGTGGACGGGATAATCCCATAACTTTATTTAAAAAAAATCCGGATTAAAATAGCCCGGCAATATGCAAAATAATCAGTAAGATAGCTCCAGGTATCCCGGCAAGGGCACAGACAATAACAGATATGAAATTCACCGGAACATCAGTTTTGCCCAGAAAAACCAAGAGGTGAAGATAATTTACTGCTAGCAGAAGAACGAGCCCCATTATTGAGTTTATAACAAGGTTTACCGCACTCTTAACCAGATACCAGAGTCCAATCAGGATAATGAGCCCCAGAACTATCAGGATGATAGAGCCAATCATGGTAAATCAAAGTCTGCCCGGAAGATAGATGAGGATGCCGGTATGTCAGGGGGTTCATCAGGGTTTAACCAGGACTTTTCACTCTTTTGATAAGGAAGGAGATCATACGGCAACTATGCTCATCACCAATATTTGTTCACTGCCGTATCAGGAGGTAATAGACAAGTCTCTTCTCGGTGAGCTCTTTCACCCCAAGCAATTCGGGGACCAGGTTTCAACGAGATACAGTATTGCACATGCCAGGGTTGCAGCAGGACAGGCAACCCTTCCACACACTCTGCTCAGATCCTCAGAGGTCTATTATATCCTCCAGGGAGAAGCCATGATGCATATTGGAAACGAGACTGAACCAGTATCTGCTGGACAACTCGTGTATATACCACCCGGGGAGGTTCAGTTCATTGAGAACATCGGGGATTGCGAACTCATCTTTCTTGCAATAGTGGATCCTGCCTGGCGGGCAGAGGACGAGATACTCGGACAGCCTGTTTCTTCCAGCGAAGATCATGATCCCTTCATGACTGAGGCGATAAGAGAGGCTAAACTCGGGCTTTCAGAAGGAGGGATTCCAATAGGATCGGTACTTGTGAGAAATGGAGAGATCATCGGGAGAGGACATAACCGGAGGGTCCAGGAGGGAGATCCGATGATTCATGCAGAGATTGACTGCCTCCAGAGCGCAGGCAGGATCGGGTCATATAAAGACTGTACACTCTACTCCACACTGATGCCATGCCATCTTTGTGCCGGGGCCGTGGTCCAGTTTCAAATACCAGAAGTTGTTGTTGGAGAATCTGTGACATTCGAGGGTGCTGCCGTATTTATGAGATCACACGGTGTCAGGGTTGTTGACCTGAATCATCAGGATTGCATTTCATTGATGAACCAGTTCATAAAAGAGAATCCTCAACTATGGAATGAAGATATCGGAACTCTCTGACAAGGGATCACTTCTTCCTTTCACCTTCAAGTGTGTGTTCCATCTCATAATGATGGCACCCACGACATGGAATCCAGTACAGATGCTCATGTAGTTTCTTCTCAATATCCAGAGTATGTCCGGCAAGAGCAATCTGGAATGAGATGATGAGAAGGAGCATCAAAAGTATATCACGAAAACTCAGTGTCAGCGATCCCATAAACCGATAACGTGATGTTATGAAATACCTGATGAGTTCATCTGCACCTGCAACTTGGCCGAGCGTAACAAGGATCACCACGATCAAGGCACCGATTAACGAACAGGTAATAATTGAAGCAATCCAAACCCGGAAGAACTTCCAGAGAACAGAGAGGACACTAAGAATAAGAAAGGCGATCAGGACCGGATCTGACAGGAACTGAAACACCCCAAAATCCATCAGATACCATGCTCTCTTTTCATAATAAAAGATTTCTGCTGATTTCCGTAAAACAATAAAATCCCTTTATTGTTAAACAGGAGTAATCCTGCGGCACCTATAAATACAGTGGTGAAACAGTATCAATAGTATGCTCCATTCTCTGATATCAGCGATTTATCGATTTTTTGTACTGAATGACAACAGTATCTTCGCCTTATATCAGAGGGGAAGCGAATGAAACAGTTCTGTCTCGGATTTGAAGTGCATCAGCCATTCCGTCTGAACAAGGAATTTGTGTACGGGCAGGAGGATGGGAAGGATGATCACAGCAGGAGATATTTCGATCCTGCAAACAAGGAAATTCTTCTTCGGGTCTGCGACAAATGCTACGAACCAGCCACATCACTTATCCTTGATGAACTGGACGATGGATTTGCCTGTGCATTCTCAATATCTGGAGTATTGGTCGAACAGATGGAGAAGTGGGCTCCTGATGTGCTGGATCTCTTTGTCCAGGCTGCACGACATCCACGGGTGGAGATGATATGCCAGACCTATTATCACAGCATATCAAGTCTCTTTTGGGAGATGGATGAGTTCAGAGAGCAGGTTTCACAACATAAACAGATGCTTAAGGATATCTTCGGGGTAACACCGAAGATCTTTGAGAACACAGAGTTCATTCTGGACAATAGGATAGCACAGAACGTTCGGGAGATGGGGTTTTCCGCTTGTTTCACCGAAGGAGTAGACCATATTCTCAAGTGGAGAAGCCCAAATTACCTGTACCAGTGCGAAGGCCTGCCGGTCATCATGAGAAACTTCAAACTTTCAGATGATATCGCATTCAGGTTCACCTGTAGGGATTGGGAGGCATGGCCACTGACTGCTGACAAGTACGCACACTGGGTTTCACAGACTCCCGGGGATTTTATCCCGGTATTCATCGATTACGAGACAATTGGAGAACACTATTGGGCTGATTCAGGGATACTTGAGTTTTTCAGGCATCTGGGTCCAGAACTCAGGCGTTCAGGAGTCGAGATGATCAAACCTTCCGAGATTATGCAATACCCGGTAAGGGAGCAGTTTTCAATTCCTGTTCCGGTCTCCTGGGCCGACGCAGAGAAAGATGCAACAGCATGGATAGAAAACAGAAAGCAGAAGAATGCAGTCCGTGTGATCCAGCGGGCACACAAATTTGCATGTGACGAGCGGCTCTGGCGATATCTGCAGATCAGCGACCACTTCTATTACATGTCATGTAAGAACGGATCCTGCGGTGAGGTACACTCATACTTCAGTCATCAACCAGAGCATCAGGCATTCATCACCTACATGGATGTTGTCGCAGATTACGAAGAACAGTGTATCTTAAGCGATCCTGAAAAAGAAAAGATGTATCCTCTCCGTTCAATCAGCATAGACAATGCCTTCTATTTCTCAAGTTCGGTAGGCTACACAGGGCATGTGGCATTTGATCTCGATCAATTTGCAGAAATGCTCTCTATCGTTCCTTCAGATTCTATCGAGTACCACCACAAACAAGGGGACTTTGCATCCTGGGTCAGGAAGGTTGTCAGGGATGAACCATTAGCTTCTGCCCTTGAACAGGCACATTCAAGGCAGGATATTATTCAGGCAGCACAGAACAGATGTGTTGAGTTATGGAATGCATAAGGGACGAATTATCCGTGGGCCATGCAGTTATTCTCGGGTAAATCCGGACTCATATCTAAACTCTTTCTGAAAATTTCTTATTTTTCCAGAAACCATCGTCACATCTGACCAGCTGATTACGGCTGTCGGACGAAGGGTGGGAGGGGCAGTATCCTCTGTATTAGATGCTGCATTGTAATCAGATCCCGTAAAGTTATCAGATATAAGATAGTCTGATGAATCTGCTATCACAAGAGAGAGCAAAAAGGATATGAGAATTCCGACAAGTATCAGATTCTGCCATTTCATTATCATAGAATATTGCGATATACTAATTCAGATCTCTTTTTTTACCTTCACAAATACTTTCCCTACATGAAATCGGTCAGGTATTTAACCGATCATCATCCATCCTCTGTATATGATCCCTAATTTTTATCAGATCCACAAATTTGCAGGCACGATCTTACCGTATTCTCATTATGTCCGAAAATATGGCAGCGGGGTGTGAATAGTGGATGAAAAACGATTGAAAATTGCAATATTCTGCTGGGAGAGTCTTTACTCCGAACGGGTCGGAGGTCTCTCCAATGCTGCTACATACCTGGCACAGTCGCTCGCAAAAAACCATGAAGTACACTATTTCACCAGAGGAGACCAGGATTTTGAGATGAGCGGTGTTTTTTACCATGTCTGGAGACCACATGGCTCGAACATAGTGGAATACTGCTCTGACCTCTCACATGGCCTTGTCCAACGCTTTTATCAGTACGATGAGAAACCGTTCGACATCCTCCATTTCAATGACTGGCACGTAGTAGAAGCATTGCATCTTCTCAAAGACCGCAGGACTGTCTTTACATACCACTCAACAGAATTTGGAAGAAACGGTAATATTCATGGAGATTGGTGGGAGTATCATGAGATCTGCGGAAAGGAGTGGTATGCCGGACTGATTGCAAAACGCTGTGTTGCAGTGTCCTGGCAACTCCGTCAGGAGGTGATTGATCTCTACAAGGTTAATCCTGAAAAGATCAGGGTGATCCCAAACGGGGTTGTGAAAGAACAATTTGATGTGAGCATCAATCAGGGAGCCATAAAGGAAAGTTACGGTATCCATTACCTTGCACCGCTTGTCCTTTATGTAGGCAGGATGGTATACCAAAAAGGACCTGATCTGCTCGTTGATGCAATACCACAGATCCTAAACAGGTTCTGGAATGCACAATTTATATTTGCGGGGGTTGGAGGAATGCGTGACTGGCTGATCAGCAGAACACAGGGAATGCCAGTGCAGTTTCCGGGATTCATTACTGATTCTGAATATGTCAGGCTTCTTCATGCCAGCGATATCGTAGTTATTCCCAGCAGAAACGAGCCATTTGGAATAATCCTTTTGGAAGCATGGAGTGCAAACAGACCGGTAGTGGTGACAAATGTTGGCGGACTTGCCGAGAATGTAGAGCATGGGGTCACGGGGATTGTTGTGAATCCTACTGCTGAAGGAATTGCATGGGGAGTGAACTATTATCTAGAAAACCAGAATGAGCGAAACAGGCTTGGCAGAGGGGGATATAATCAGGTTGACAGGCGGTTCTTTTGGGACTCTATTGCTAACCAGATCATAGACGTATATCTTGAAACATGACCGTGAAGAATGAAGATAACAGTCATGCGGGTGTGACAGGGTGATACATCTGAAACAGGATCAAGATATTCAAGATCTAAAGGTTGTTCCTGACAGGATCAGATATGGGCGGGAACTCAGAGAGCCTGAGATTGCAAAGGCCCGTGAGTTCCTTATGGTTGATCGCGGGATGTATTGTTCCTCGTCATTTGCCGGAAATACAAGACGGTATCATGGCCTTCTTGTTCATAAGGGAATGGTACTTCTGAGTGCTCTTCATGAGGAGTCAGATGGTATCAGGCTTTCACCAGGATTCTGGGGTGACTCTTTTATTGAAGGTGGGCTAAAGTGGACTCTAGGCGCATCATTATACCCGGTTATTCAGGATTTTGCAACCCCGGGTGCAAGAATTCGCAGGACCCTTCTTCTCGAAAATGGTCTCACGATCAGGTACGAGATAACCGGGACTGCATCCCTTATGATCCGGCCACTGATGTCCAGCCGGAGTGTACAGGATCTATCATGCAATCCTGAGGTAAATACCAGTATTGTTGAAGGCACACTGATCCTGAATGGTTGTGCAGTCAGATCTGATTTCCCATTCACCGATGACACACAGAGGTACATAAATGCCAGATATCCACGTGAAGAGGAGCGTGGATATGATGCAGTGGAGGAACTAATATCTCCGGGGTATTTTGCCGGTGTTATCACAAATGACTCCGTTGAGATCAGATTTACCCCCTTAGATGCGAAAGAAAAAATCACCTTTCAAAGGCCACATGATATCCTTGATCATGCATCCCGGCTCTGTATCAGCGGAAGTGAGATCCTTGCCGGTTATCACTGGTTCACCGAGACCTGGGGACGTGACACCTTCATCAGTCTCCCGGGCCTCCTGCTAGAAACCGGTAGATATCGAGAGGCAGAGGATGTATTCCGCTGGCATCTTGCCCATCGCCAGGACGGACTGCTGCTGAACCGGTTCCCAGACTCATACAACTCATCTGATGCAACGCTCTGGTTTTTCTGGGCTCTCTTTCATTATATACAAAAACTTCCCGGTTCTCCCTTTGTTGCCACCGTCAGGCATGAACTCGAAGAACTCATCAGCATGTACCCAAGAAGTGGTATTGCTTCACTCGTAGGGAACCTGATTACGGTCAGGGAGGGTTCTACCTGGATGGACACTCAAGCAACCCCCAGAAACGGGATGCCCGTGGAGATCAATGCCCTCTGGATTCTTGCCCTTGAACTGATGGAGTACCTGAAATTTTCAACACCGGTAAGTTCCCGTAACGCACAGGCTGAATTTCAGAAGTTCTGGAACCCGGAGAAA
>QKDV01000085.1 GCA_003251955.1 Methanospirillum hungatei | reverse complement strand
GCAGCCCGTGTCGATGAGACTGCCAGAAAAATGGGAGTTAACGGAGAGAGGATTACTCTCTCTTATCTTGAACTCCTTCTTTCTACACGTTGAGCAGTTTTATCTCTATATCTTTTGCGTCTTCACCAAAGTGGATCATGGCACAGTTACCCATGGCAGCCGGGCCAGGGTTTACTGCCTTGATACCATCGGCTTCATAAATCCCTCGCTGTTCATGTACGTGGGCACAGCAGATCAGATCAAATTTGTCAACGTACTTCTTCACCGTTGCAGAACCGACATGATTACCTCCGATCTCATCAAGGATGCCCTGGGGTGGTGCATGAGAGATGAGAACATGGTGAGTTGACTTCTCCATCTTACCAACTGAAACCTTAAGCAGATCATCGATCTGCTTATCAGTCAATTCAAAAGGAGTTCCAAACGGAGTTGGATTTGAGCCACCGATACCAACCAGGGATATCTTGCCAAGATTCATTGTCGAACCATGAAGGTTCACGCTGCTGGAATGGTCAAGGGCATCCATGACCTCTTTGGGATCGCAGTTTCCCGGAACCGAGAAACTGGGGATATCGATACGTGAAAAACAGGTATCAACATCCTTAGCTGTTCCCATATTGGTGATATCCCCTGCGATGAACACGACATCAGGTGCGAGTTCCATGAAGGACTCCATCATCCCATATTCACCGTGCAGATCTGCAAGCAGGAGCGCTTTCAACATGAGTACTAATATGAAACCCGTCTAAAAAATCTTAACTCAGGGTCGTTCCACGAACCCGTAACTTTGCCAGCTAGAGCGAGTGATCCCAAAACAGATTCGGCATTAGGAATGACCGGGGTGGATTGTAAACCTGCAAGTGGTGTTCCAGGAAGTGGAATAAACCGGTGGGCGTGAACAAAGCCTGATTTACACACTTCACGGACCAGTCTGACAGTCTCCTCCTGCTCCTCTTCGGTCTCATCAGGAAACCCAAGAATCACGTCCACAATGGGTACAAGTCCTCCATCCCTGATATGATCAAGGGCTGACAGCGCATCAGCGCAGGAATGGCCACGATGGAGACGTGACAGAACAGCATCACTTCCGGACTGTACGCCGATGTGAAGTTTTCTATTATCACAGAACGTTCGAATCAGGTCAACTGACTCTTCTGTGACCCATTCAGGCCTGATTTCACTTGGGAATGTGCCAAAATAAAGTTCGCGTGTTCCATCTGCTTTAAGAGTTGCCATGAGCCGTTCAACTTTTTCCATCTTCGGATGCTTTCCGTCAGATCCATATGCCAAGGCATTCGGAGTTACCAGCCTGATCTGTTTGAAATGTTTTGCAAGATCATGAATTGAATCAAGACTCCGATGGCGCATCCTGTGACCAAATATACATGGAGTCTGACAATAACTGCAGGCATATGGGCATCCGCGGGAGATCTCAATGTATCCTTTATACTCGCTAAAACTCGGATATGAATCAAGGATCACTGAATGATCAACAGGAATATACCCATTCTGTGTTGCAACACCAGGAGGGGGAGCCTGCCCATGTTCGATTCGCTCAAGAAGTCTTGGAACAGTGAACTCTCCTTCACCAACCACAACATAATCCGCAACATCAACCAGTTCATCATAACATGCCGTGGCATGGGGGCCACCGACAACTGTCACACAGGGAGCATCAGCGATCTCATCTAATAAACCGGGAGCCTGTATTGAGTTGAGGCTGTACAGGGTAACATCTCCCCCGGGACATGAAGATGAGATAAGATTGTATCCATATAATTCGCAGGCGGTATAAAGAGTAGCAAAACTGTTTCGCTGGGAGGTTATCTCCCGCCACCGGAGATCCATATTTAGAATCTCTCCCTACCGGATGCATAGTCTCCTGAAAAAAATAATTGAGCCAGGGATTTATTGCAATATCGCAAACTCATCAGAGCCGCTGCCGCATACGAAGTGACTTTTCAGCGATCTGATAGATCTGCCCATCATAGTATTCAGCATACACACGTACCAGATCCTCTCCATCAGTTCCCTGAATTACAACCTCGCTCTGTGCTTTTGGAGGTAGTTCAAATCGTTCAACAGATCCATCACTGCGTTGGATCATGATCCATGAACTTCTCACCATCTTCTGACCTTTACCTCCGGAGAAAAAAACCTGAATGGTCTTGTCCACCTGATCCTTTTCATTAATCTGGGCTGATACTGCGTTATCTTCCGGGGGAGCCGGATATGAATCCAGTGTCTGTGAGGAACCTGACGGTGCTACCGAGCCTTTCTGTGCTTGAGTTTCTTGAGCAGGGACTGTCTGATGCTGTACACACCCTGTAATTAGAAGGATACATACAAGACAAAGGAGTGGAATGAGTGCTCGCATACTGAGTAAATGATAATAATCAGGTAATAAATATTCACCAGTTCTCAGAAGACATTCGCTTCAGTGTAAACCATCATTGATTCTTTAAGAATTTCATACGGTTTAACCTCGCGGGAATGAGCAGACATCCTCATCTTGACAACTTCAATAGCCAGATGAACATCAGATACAGCATCCCCTCTTGCATATCTTAGCAAAATTACAGTATCACTCAGGTATTCTATCAGATTATATCTGCTGGAAAACTCATTCTCCTTATCTGCCTCGCTCGTGAGCAGTGATGTACAGTTAAGATCACGAAGACTGTCTAAAAAACGCATCATCTCCCTCCTCCTGGTAGCGTCATCGTTAAATAGATCTTCAAACAGGGATACCGGATCAATGGTAACCCGGTGTGCTCCTTTGCGCCTGATAAGTTCGGGAAGTTCGTTTTTGACACTGTTAATTGCAAGATTAAAATCAGAGGGATCAAGATTTACAATCGTGAGAGATTTTCCAAGATATGGAGAGATGTCCCATCCTTTATCTCTCATATAATATTCTATCCTGCTTGTTCTCTCCTCCAGGGTGATATGAATTACATTCTCACCATTAAGGAGACCAGACCATAGAAAATAGAGAGCAAAATTGGTTTTGCCACACCCGTACTGTCCAATAACCGAGGTTACCGTTCCGGGAATGAGTCCTCCGGAGAGCATCTCATCAAGTCCCTTGATCCCAAAGGTAATCCTGCCTGCATTCATATGATCACCCTGATATTGCTGACTTCAAATCCACGTCCAGGAGTTACACGGACAGCAAACTTAACCATTTCCCGATCTTCAAGATGGATCATCACACCCCGGAATTTTTCTACATAGAGAACACGCTGACGTTTTGCCGTGGATGACTCTTCCCACCTGAAATGAATGACCGCATCAACCGCATCAGCAACTTCAGTCTCCTGCCACTGATTTAGGATGCCCTTCGTCAGAACAAGATAGAAGGTTGTATTCCATTTTTTTGCAACCCGCTGAAGACCACGAAGAAATGCCGTGAGATCAGGCCAGGTTCCTGCTGCGATATGCTGGGTTGCAAGTTCGGTAAGTGAGTCAATGGTAACCATGCTCTCTTTGGGAATATCAGAGAGCATATCTGCAAGTGTCGTCAGGACGCTGTCGTGAATCTTCCTTCTTTTTTCCATCCTTTCGATGATATCATCATAATCTGAGTACCACCCGATTGGCACAAGACTGGAGTCAAAGTAGATGTCAGAGAGATCATCAAACTGTACATTGTCGATATTGGTAAGAAGGTCAGGGGAGAAGGACTGTTCAATCTCTCTGAGAATATCCTCACGCATTTTGGTTACAGTGACGTATCTGATGTCAGCAGGAATGAGAATCCGTTCATCAGGAGAGCCACGCGCCATGAGCAGGGAGAGATAGATGAGAGATGTATATGCAAACTCGATCTTCCCAGACCCGATCTCACCCTTGAGCAGGATGACAGATCCGGGAGGAACGCCACCTCCAAAAACCGGATCTAGGGTGGAAAGACCAGTGGGCATATAGCGTTTTATTTCATTATACATCTGCTCTCCAGAAAAATGCCGTTTATGAGTAGTTTTTCATGATTATACTTATACTCTTTCTTCCCTGATCATTCAAGTAATCCCTCAGCGTTTTTATCTAATGATGACATACAATTCACACATTAATAATATGGTGTGAATGGGGTAATCACACCAGAAGGCAATATCATGGTGGGGTCAGGAGAAGGACAAGATAAAAAAGGGATGGCAAAAAGTCCAGGGGGACACATAAAGAAGAGGACTATTACCATAAAGATCCCCCAAATCTCATTTGGCAAAAAATCTACAGACAATACTTCGGAACAAAAACAGAAAAAAAAACTTACACCCACAAAGGTATCTTCCATCCAGCTGAAATTAAAACCAATAAAAACCCCTCAGGAAGTACCTATACAATCAGGGAAGATTAAACGAATCAAGATCGGGCCTCTCCTACAGAAGACTGAAGAGCCTGTTGTAGTAACTCAGAAAGAACTGAAAAAATCTTTAGGAACTGAAAAAGAAAGCCGTGATCTTAAATACTCCAATAAACTTCTGCGGAAATTTTCGTTAGCAAGAAAAGCAGGTATTGAAGAGTACAATTTTGAAAAACATGGATCACTTGTTGAGGCAGATGTTCCATCAGGGTATGAACTAATCAGGGAGTACTGGGCAGATCCAGGACGAGCCCTGGTTTATATTGCTCTCAATGAAAAGTCACGAATGAAAGAGTATCTCCTGTACGAGCCTGCTCTTTCCCCGTTCGAGTACGAACTGCTTGAACGACTTCACGAAGACCTCCGTGATGTTCTGATCCTCACCGATGAAGAGACCGGCATGGACAGGAGATTTCTCCTCCTGACAAAGGTCATGGAACTCCTGAATTACTACGGAGTATCAATAGATCAGAAACCATTATTCAAGATAGAATATTTTCTGGTCAGAAACTACATCGGATGGGGCCGTATCAACGCACTGATGATCGATCCCTGGATAGAGGATATCTCCTGCGATGGGGATAACATTCCAATCTTCCTGTTCCATCGTAAAGAACAGAACATCAAGACCAATATCCAGTTTGAAAACGATTCTCTGATATCCCTGGCAATTACACTTGCACAGAGATCAGGTAAACATATCTCTTCTGCATCTCCACTCATCGATGCAACCCTGCCCGAGGGATCACGTTTACAACTTACTTTCGGGACAGAAGTCACATCACGAGGTACCTCTTTTACCATCAGGAAATTCCGTGAACAGCCGTTCACCCCCATCGATCTGATGGAACTCAAGACATTCAATACTGATATGCTTGCCTACTTCTGGCTGGCAATCGAAAATAACATGAGTCTTGTCTTCATCGGGGGAACGGCTTCAGGTAAGACAACATCACTCAATGCGGTCTCTCTCTTCATCCCACCACTTGCAAAGGTAATCTCGATAGAGGATACACGCGAGCTCACTCTGTTTCATGAGAACTGGATCGCTAGTATCACCCGTGACTCTGTTGCCGAGGGTGGGACATCGGTTGACATGTTCATGCTGCTCAAGGCCGCAATGCGCCAGCGGCCGGAGTACATCCTTGTTGGTGAAGTTCGTGGGCATGAGGCACAGACACTTTTCCAGGCAATGAACACAGGACATACTACATTTTCCACGATGCATGCAGGAAGTGTTGATGCAGCAATTCACAGATTGGAGAATGAACCCCTGAATGTGCCAAGAAACATGCTTCAGGCACTCAACATCCTGAGTATCCAGAAACAGATCCAGATAGGTCCTGACCGTGTCAGAAGAAGCGAAGAGATCGTCGAGATTGCAGGAATTGACCCTGCGACCGGAAATATTATGGTCAATACCGTGTTTGAGTACGATCCTCTTGCCGATTCGTTCCATTACACCGGAAGATCTCAGGTTCTCGGCGACATCTCATCAATGCGAGGTTGGAGTAGAGAAGCACTTCTCGAAGAGATGGAGCAGCGAAAATCAGTTCTAAATGCAATTAAGGATCAGGACCTTCGCGACTATATCAGATTCACTAAGGTTATCCAGGCATACTACGTCGATGCTCAACGGGTTCTGGACAATATCGATGATCTCAGTAGGATCACCTTATGAAAACTGATCTGATCGTCAGGAGATGGATCGCACGAAACCCGGAAAATTTTACCCTGGTGCGAAAAGATCTTAATTCGATCAGAGCAGGAGTGACCGTTGAGCAGTATGTGCGTCAGGCTCTTTTTATCGGCCTGATGACCGGGCTGATCACAGGGTTGATCAGTTTTTTTATTGCATCACTTCTCTTTATATCAAATTTCGGATTGAAACCTGAATTATACAACGTTCTGAACCTCGACATCAACACGAGCGATCCAAACGTTCCAATAATGATGGCAGTCCAGTTGATCATTGCCATAGCGGTCTTTTTTGTTGGTGGAATTCTCGGGTATAAGGCTGTCCTTGCCTATCCATCACTCGAGAAGATGACACGAACGACCAAGATCAATGTGGGACTCCATAATGCAGTCGCTTACATGTATGCTATGCGCAGAGGAGGGGCTGAACTGCTTGAAATCCTCAAATCCCTATCAGATATGGCTGCAATATACGGCGAGGTTTCATATGAGTTCAGGCAGGTCGTTCGTGATGCGGAGTTTTTCGGATATGACGTCGTTAATGCCGTCAGGCATTTGAGTGAGACCACTCCGTCGCAGAAAATGCGGGATTTTCTTCAGGATATGCTTTCAACGGTTGAGAGTGGTGGTGATCTCTCCCAGTTTCTGCAGGACCGGGTTCATATACTTCAGGAAGAGGCCAAGTTTGAGCAGAAAGAGTTTCTTCAGTTTCTCGGTCTCGTTGGTGAGATTTATGTTACAGTATTCATCGCCGGACCACTCTTCCTGATAACCATCATGGTTGTAATGGGCATGATGGGCTCATCAGCGGTCTTTGAACTCTCACTTATCGGGTATATTGTGCTCCCGATAGGATCTCTGATCTTTATCCTGATGATAGATACCATCTCGATCAAAGATGAAAATACAATTAAGTATGTCAAGGCCAAGTGGCTGAATCAATATACTGACGTAAGGGTCAAAGCCATGTCCGGCGAAGAGAGACTCTTTGCAGCAATTGCCCGGTTTGACAAGTTCAGATATATTAAAAAATGGCTTGCTAACCCACTCAAAGGATTTGTTGAAAAACCTGAGTACTCCTTCATCTTCACTGTCCCTGCAGCGATAATTTTTTTGATATGGGTGTTTTTGAATGTCCCTGCAGGAACGCTCGATGACACAATTATGGCTGTTGATGATATGTGCATGATTGCTCTGCTCATCATTATGATACCATATGCTCTCTTCTATACTATTTGGAGCAATAAAATCAGGGGGATGGAAGCACTTATCCCAGATTTCCTTGACAGGATGGCAGGGATCAACGAGGTAGGTCTCACCCTTACCCAGTCCATCACAATTATGGCTAGGGCAAACCTTGGAATTCTTGCATATGAGATTCAACATATCCAGCGTGACATCCTCTGGGGAGCGAATTTCAGTGATGCATTGATCCGGTTTGAGCTTAGGGTTAGAACTGCACTTATCGCAAGGACCGTGACCCTTATCACAAAAGCGTCAACCATGAGCAGCTCAATCGCAGACCTTCTTCGGATCGCAGCTTCAGATGCACGGATGAGTGAAATCTTAAAGCGGGACAGGCTCTCGGAGATGTTTATTTATACCGCAATAGTGTATCTCTCATTTTTTGTTTTCATTTTCGTGATAGGAGTCATCACCACCCAGTTTTTAACAGTGCTGGCAAATCAGAGCAAGGAAGGACTTTCTATGGCAGGACCACTATCTAATGTAGGATCCCTCTCCCTGATTACCATTGACCGGCTTTTATATCATACCTGCCTTGTACAGGGATTCTTTTCGGGCCTTATTGCAGGTATGATGGGAGAAGCATCAATCAAGGCCGGTATCAAGCACAGTTGTATTCTAATCATCGCTGCACTTATTGCATTCAACTTTGCATTTTAGCCAGGAAAAAAGGAAAGTCAGAACCCTGGTCCCATAAGACTGGATCTCACAAGAGGCACAGTAGATGCTGGTCCAATCCGCTGACGATTACGATACTGATTTTTTGCTTCCCAGATAAGCTCCCTGAAATGTACTTTGGGTGTTTCAAGGAGCCGCATCAGGGGGAGGGTCGCCCTGTTGTCATTAATCTCATATAATACCACGGCTATCCAGACTCTCCGTTGTATCGACCCGGTATGGAGAAGCGGAATAAGATGTTCCACTATGTCATGCCCCATGGCAGCAAGTTTTACAGCTGCATCAGCAGCACTGGCAGGATCTTCTAGTTCAATAGCAAGGGAGAGAACCTCTTTTCTTTTCGGATCACTGATCTCTGGAGTTGGTACAGAAACCTGGGAGACTGTAGGTTCCGGTGTTATCATAGGAGATGGTTCATGTATTTCAGATAGTTCAGGAGAGACCTGTTGAATCAGT
>QKDV01000299.1 GCA_003251955.1 Methanospirillum hungatei | reverse complement strand
CTCAGAAGGGCAGGAGCAGATCTGATCATCACGTACTTTGCTGAATCAGTTTGCAGGTGGATCGATGAAGAGCAGTGAATATTACGATATTGCAAAACAGAAAATTCCGGGCGGTGTTTCAAGCCCGGTCAGGGCCATACAGCCATACCCATTCTACACAGCCAGAGGGAAGGGTCCGCAGATAACCACTGTCGATGGCGCTGAACTGATAGATTGCTGCTGTGCATATGGCCCATTGATCCTTGGACATGCCCCTCCAGCCATAAAAGAGGCTATCACAAACCAGCTCTCTGATGGCTGGTTATATGGAACACCAGCTCCATCAGAGATAACTCTCGCAGAGCAGGTGATCGGAGATCATCCGTCAATCGACATGGTGCGGTTTGTTTCATCAGGATCGGAAGCGACCATGGCTGCACTCAGGCTCGCACGAGGGTTCACCGGCAGAACTGATATCATAAAGATAGAAGGAGGTTTTCACGGTGCCCACGATGCAGTCCTCGTGCAGGCGGGATCAGGATGTACCACACTAGGCCAGCCAGACTCGGCCGGAGTTCCGGCAGACCTTGTGAAGCACACCAGGCAGATCCCGTACAACGACGTCGAGGCACTTACTACGCTCCTGGAAAAGGATGCACAATCAATCGCGGCCCTCATCATGGAGCCGGTACTTGGTAACATTGGTCCAATCCTTCCTGACCCCGGGTACCTAGAAGAGGTCAGAAAAGTGACAAACGAGCACGATGTCCTTTTGATCTTTGACGAGGTGATCACCGGGTACCGTCTCGGAATCGGGGGAGCCCAGCAGTACTTTGGGATTAAACCTGACCTGACCACACTCGGAAAGATCCTTGGAGGCGGCCTTCCCATCGGTGCATTCGGAGGCCGAAAGGATATCATGAGTATGATCGCCCCGGCTGGACCGGTTTACCAGGCAGGAACATTCTCCGGAAACCCGCTCTCCCTCACGGCGGGGATGGCAACCTTGAACTACATTCATGAACATCCCGGCATGTACGCAGAACTCGAGAAGAAAACAGCCAGAATAGAAGATGTATGTATCGGGAAGGGAGGTTCGTTTGTCAGGATTGGGTCTATGTTCAAGTATTACTTCAGAGACAGACCACCCAGGAACTATCGGGAAGCTAAAGAGGCAGATACATCTGCATTCAGAATTTTCTGGGAGAAGATGCTCAAAGCAGGGATATTCCTCCCACCCTCACAGTTCGAGACCAACTTCGTCTCAATAGCACATTCAGACCGCGAGATAGAGGCGATAAGCCAGGCATACAAGGCATGCATCTGAAGATTGGAACACGGAGCTCGATGCTTGCCCGGGCACAGGCAGAGAAGGTCGCAGGACTTCTGCAGGCTGAGGGAGTGACAACAGAACTCGTATTCATCTCTACCGCCGGCGACGAGCAGACGGGTGTCCCCCTCCATGAAATTGGAGGCCAGGGAGTGTTTGTCAGGGCTCTTGATGAGGCCCTGAAAAGTAAGGAGATAGATATCGCAGTTCACTCGATGAAGGACATTCCTGCAGAGCGGCCGGATGGGATCGTTTCTGCAGCGATCCTGAAGCGAGACTCACCTGCAGATTATGTTGTTACCGAGAAGAAACCCGATGAGGTAAAAATTATCGGCACCTCCAGCACCAGGAGGACTGCCCAGTTGAAACGAAACTGGTCTAATCTCTCAATCCGTCCCCTCAGAGGAAATATTGACACACGCCTTGGAAAACTGAGGGCAGGAGAGTATGATGCAATTGTCCTTGCTGAGGCAGGGCTACAGCGGCTCTCACTCACACTTCCCGGATTCAGACTTGATCCGACAGTCCATGTTCCTTCCACAAACCAGGGGACGATTGCTGTTGTGAGCAGGGATGAGCCTGAGGTTACAAAAGCTCTTGCAACCATTGATGATCAGGTCTCCAGAACAGACACCATGATCGAGCGGACGGTCATGGAGAAGATTGGTGGCGGCTGCTACACACCTCTTGGGATCTACTGTAAAAACAGGCACATGATCGCAGAGGTTCTCTCGCTTGAAGGTGATCGGGTGTTCAGGCTTGAACGGACGATCACCGATCAAGATGAGGCAGAGAGATTTGGTGATGAGGTCAGGGAGAGCGGACGAGACCTGATTGATGAAGCCTATGAAAGGCTGGGACTTTCACATGACTGATAAGATGGGAAAAGTATTCTTGGTCGGTTCGGGACCAGGAGGATGCGGGATGCTCACGATAAGAGCACGAGAAGTGATCGATAATGCAGAAGTAATTCTGTACGACCAGCTGCCGGGAGAAGAAGTTCTCGCATCCCTTCCAAAGACTGCTGAACTGATAGATGTAGGTAAGTACGCAGACAAGCACACCAGAAAGCAGGGCGAGATCGAAGGTCTCATGATCCAGCGAGCCAAAGAAGGAAAAAGTGTTGTCAGACTGAAAGGCGGGGATCCTTTCATGTTCGGAAGGGGAGGGGAGGAACTCGAAACCTGCAGGGAGCAGGGAATCCCTGTGGAAGTGGTGCCAGGAGTAACAAGTGCGATAGCAGTACCCGCATCTGTAGGGATACCTGTCACGCATCGGAAATGGGCATCACAAGTCACAGTCATCACCGGGAATGAAGATCCCACGAAGGAAGAGTCTGCTATTGACTGGGAGTGGCTTGCACGCAGCCGTGGAACTATCGTGATCCTCATGGGTGTGAAAAACCTCCCAACAATCGCAGAGACTTTGATCAAATTCGGACGGGATCCAGAGACTCCGGTTGCCGTAATTGAACGCGGACTCAGACCTGATCAGAGAGAGACAACCGGAACACTCTCCACAATTGCTGACCATGCCATTGCGGCAGGTGTGAAACCCCCGGCTGTGATCGTCATAGGAGGAGTTGTTGAGATGTACCGAAAAGACGAGGAGCGGATGGTCTGCCCGCTACCCAAAAAAAGCCAGTAAGCCCCCTTTTCTTTTTGTAAAACTCTGCATACAATTCCTTTTCTGACAGGAGAAGGATTATCACCCACTACCCGGATAGTATCGATCATGACAGGGTGCGAGCACCCTGCAGGAGAGGTATAATGAATTCATCCAGGTTATACAGTTGCTCAATCGCGCTGTGTCTCGTCCTTCTCCTTGCCGTGAGTTCCGCTTCTGCGGGTTCTCAGGTCTCCTGGACGAAATCCGGACTCCTTTATCCGGGACAAGGGATAGTGCATCAGGTGCAGATCGACTGCAGTACCCAGCTTGTGCTACAAGCTCCAGCCGGTACTGGATTTGATCTCTATGCGATGAAAAATTACAACGAATTTAATTCCTGTCAGGGAGTCTCCTATGTCAGAACTCATCACGATCGGGCTTCAATCGGAAGTGGCGGAGTAAGTTCGCTTACCCTTGAACCTGGTACCTGGTGTGTCGCTGTCTATGCAAGGTCCGGAAGTGGCCAGTATCTACTGCAAGGAAGCAGTACGTGCCCGGTTTCATCTCACTCATATCCGGATCCCTGTTATGGGAATTCCTGCTGTGGTGATCAGTGTCAGCCTGGCTGCAGTCCCTACAAGACCGATGTCAAGACAGGAAACCTCTATCAGGGGCAGAGTCAGACATTCGGCTACTACATCCCTGCTCAGAGATCTTATATCGAGTGGATTCTCACCGGGCCATGTGGCAGCGAGATCATCCCGATGAAGATGATGTCAGCGGGTGATGTTCGATCTATGCGGACCAGGTTCTGTGGTACGGACTTTGATCTCTACATCTACAAACAGGGTGATCGCAGGAACTGGGGATGGTACGCCGATTATGCAGACACAGGATCGGGATCTGACGGATATGTAGGTATCGCATACCCAGAGACAGGAGCCACCTATTACGCTCAGGTATATGCCAAGCAGGGAAGCGGACAGTATACTCTGACCTGCCGGAGTTACACCTGTCAGGATGAGGTGGTCATGATGATGAAACGACCTGATATCTCAACCATGATGTACACAGCAACATCGGTTGTACCACCATCCAGATGATAAATCAGGCAAAAACCGCCTTTGGATAAATGGAGAAGATTGATTAAGAACGTTGAGAAAGATCATACAGTCAGAGCATTGTACAATCTTTAGGGGAGTGGAAAATGAAACACATTACAGGATATCTGACTGCTGTGGTGATCCTTGTGATCATGGCAGCATGTATTATACCCGGGTCAGCAAGTTCCGGGTACTTCTGGTCGAAGAACGCCTACCTCTATCAGGGGCAGGCTGCTACATACGAAATCCAGGTGGACTGCGGGGCCCAGCTGGTTTTGAATGCACCACATGGAGCAGATTTTGATCTCTATGCCATGAGGAGTCCGATCGGAAGCTGGCCGAATGAGAACTACATAATGGCACACTATGACAAATCAGAAACCTCCTACAGTCAGGTGAAATACCTGAACCTTGACAAGGGCTCCTGGTATGTTGTTGTGTACTCTTCATCCGGTTATGGCCAGTTCACCCTCGATGCATCCAACACCTGCACCGGACCGAACCCGCCAAACCCTGACCCTTGTTACGGCAACCCGAACTGTGGTGGAACAAACTGTGTTCCGGCAGCAGATGACGTCAAGACAGGATACCTAAATTCAGGTGAGGCAAAGACCTACACCTATCAGATCATGGGTGACCGTAACTACATCGAATGGATCCTTTCAGGACCCTGTGGTGACCAGGTCATCCCGATGGCAATGATGTCAGTGGATGATGTCAGCACAATGCGGAGAGGATACTGTGGAACTGACTTCTCGCTCTATGTCTACCAGGACTGCGACCCACGGTACAGTAATTGTGCTGCAACCCGTGCTGACACCAGCAGCGGTTCAAACAAGTATGTTGGAATTACGTACCCAACAACTGGTTCGAAGTACTATGCCCTGGTATATGCGAAGAACGGGAGCGGAGCATACACACTCCATGCAAGAAGTTACAAATGTCAGGATGATGTCATCGCAATGATGGCAAAGCCTGACATGGTTTCCATGATGAGTACTGCTACAAACATCGAAGCTCCGATCAGTGTGATGGGAACATCGTAAAAACAGCCACTACCAGAGTGGCTACAATTTTTTTATTTTTCTTATGAGGTTAAAAGCAAAGAGCCTCATATTCAGAAAAAAAGAGTTTGAATTTATTCTAATAGATGCACAAGCAGTCCGCTCAGAAGCTTTGGCTCAAACCAGGTGGACTTTGGGGGCATGATACCGCCTTCATCTGCAATATCACAGACAGTCTGTACATCTACCGGCTGCATTGCAATCGCAGCAATATACTCACCGGAGTCAACCTTTGCCATCAGATCACGGATAGGCCGGGCACCACCCAGATACTGGAGCCGGGCATCACCTCTTGAATCAGTGATTCCCAGGAATGGGACAAGGACCTGATCCTGCAGAACCGAAACATCGAGTGAATCAATCCGTGAGACCGATCCTGAAATCTGAATCTCACATTCGTACCATTTTCCTTCCAAGTAGAGATGAAAGACGTGAAGGCCCGTTTTCTTCTGTTTCGGTGAAATTGAATAGGAAGAAGGTTCAACAGCATCGAACGGAGTTACAGTTGCAACAGCACGAAGAGCAGTGAGAAAAGTCTGTGGCGTATACTCACCGAGAGACGTGAGCAGGCGGCTGTACCCGTGGACCTTAACCTCGTCTTCTGCAAAGACGACCCCCATCACGTGCCAGGTCTCTTCAGGTACACTGATACCTTTTTCAATTCTGCGTTCTGCAACATTCAGAGCTGATTTACACCGGTGATGCCCATCAGCGATATAGAGAGAGGGAATCCCTTCAAATGTTTCAGCAATTTTGCGGATCTTTGTAGGATCCCGGATGGCAAAGATCTGATGAACACTCCCGTTTGCTGCAGTAACTTCCATCAAAGGTGTTCCGGTTGCTCCTTCTTTAAGCAGGGTTGCAACTTCCTCGTTCTTAAGGTGAAGCAGAACAACCGGGCCGGTATTGGCATTCATCGTGTCGATGTGCCTTGTCCGGTCTTCTTCCTTATCATATCGTGTCAGTTCATGCTTATGAATTACACCGGATTTATATTCACGGGCATCAACACAGCACGACAGACCTGTATATGATCGTCCTTCGTGGAGAACCCGATACACATAAAGGGCAGGATCAGGCTCCTGGATAAATTCCTTTTCAGAAAGATATTCATCAAATATCTTTCTGGAGAGGTCGTAGACCTGATCTGCATACGGATCCGAATTGGGAAGCAGGGCGTCAGCTCTGCTTATCCGGAGAAAACTAAGTGGTTGAGCAGCGATGATCTCACGTGCTTCTGTGGCATTGACCACATCATAAGGCACTGCAGCTATCTGCTGAGCCTTACCATCAGCAGGCCTCACCGCTGCAAAAGGATATATATGAACCATGAGTCTGGCACCAGTCTGATTATACGTATCCCCCTGCCCCTATAAGAGTGCAGTGACAAACCAGTACTGCAAATATGGAGACCAAAAGTCTACAGATCCGTAAAATGAAAGAGGCCGATATACCTGCTGTTGAGTCGATAGAACAGAAATCATTTGCTGATTCATGGAGCAGGGATACTCTGGAGGAGGCTCTGGAAATTTTTCCGGATACCAATTTTATTGCTGAATCTCCTGAAGGAGTTGCAGGATATATCATTTGCGGCGTGGAGGATACCGGAGAAGATATATACGGTCATATCTGTAGCCTTGCAGTCTCACCGCTCCATAGGGGGTCGGGGATAGGTTCTGCCCTGGTACAAAGGGCAGAGTACCAGGTCATGCTCAAGGGCGCAACTGCAATGCAACTTGAAGTTCGTATATCTAATCAGACAGCACAGTTTTTTTATAAAAAACTCGGGTATGAACCAGTGTTTCAGTATGCAGGATACTATGCGAATACTGAGGATGCGATTGTTATGATGCGGTGGTTCAGGTATTGAATTGAGGTACCTCTGAAACCCCTCTGTGAAAGGCAGAACTTCACCGTGAACTAATTATTCTCTTAACCTGAACCTTTTCTAAAGATCCTGTACACCAGAACGGTTGCGGGAGTGATATATCATGGAATTCAGACCCGGATTGATTTTAATCTCTCTATGCATACTTCTCACCATCTCATTGCCGGTGGCAGCAGCCACGAACGAATCTTCAACCTTTGATCTTGCCATCACAGATCTGCATACAGCCCCTGCAGGGGCACCAGGAAGCCCACTGTATACCTGGTTCACGGTGACAAACAAAGGCGACAGGATCTCAATGACTGATACTGTGACATTGTACCTTTCTGCAGACAGGAACATCACCACCGCAGATTACCCAATCGGTGAGACCGAAGTCTCATTTATTCGCCCGGGAAAATCGGTTGAAACCGGACTGATCGGAACGGTTCCGGAGAATATTCCTGCAGGTAAGTATTATGCAGGCGCTCTGCTCACCATCAAGTTTACACTTATTAAAGATGTTAACGAGACCGACAACAGTATTGTAAGCAACCAGGTCACGATAAATAACACCTACACCAGACCTCAGGACTGGTACAATGAACGAATATCAGAACTTGTGCTGAAATACACAAATGAAGAACGGGCTAAACGAAACCTTTCAGAATTAAATAGGGATTCCGCGCTCGATATTGTTGCACAGGATCAGAGTCAGGATATGGCAGATCGCCAGTTCTTTGACCATGTCAATCCTTCGGGTGAGAATCCGATTGACAGGGCAACCCGCCATGGATATAACCAGACCCGGTATTTACCAAACGGGCAGAAGTTCTACGGAATCAGTGAAAATATTGTAAAGATCCCAATTGGCGATGTTTACCAGTTCGGAAAAATTGATCCTGATGATCCCGACCAGGTTGCCGACGTTGCGATAGAATCATTCATGAACAGTATCTCCCACAAGACTACACTACTGCTACCTGAATTCAGGGTTATCGGACTTGGAACGTCCTTTGATGGTTCAAGTTATTATATCACACAGAACTTCTTTTGAAAGTTTCGGGGCCAGCAAGGCCCCTTAAATTAAAGAAATCGGATCCAGGTTACACCCTGAACTTATGAATCTCATTCTTTAGTTCACTTGTGAGATCACCAACTTCCATGATCGCACTGTTGATCTCTTCAACCGATGCACTCACCTGTTCTGCCAGGGTTGAGAGTTCTTCAACCTGCTTGAGGTTGTCTCCGGTCAGCTTGATTCCTTCATGTGCCGTGTTCACAACAGATGTTGAAATATTGGCCTGATCCTCAATTGCCTTTACAATCTCCTGCATATCACGGGTGACTTCTGAAGCCCCCTTTACCATCTGGTTGAGCGCCTCTATTGTCTTTGTGACGCTCTCTACCCCATAGGCGATTTCTGAGTGCGATGAACGGATAGCAGTTGATGTTTTCTCACTACTCCGCTGGATGGCGTTAATAACATCAGAAATATGATCAGTAGCTTTACGGGCATCAGCTGCGAGGTTTTTTACTTCACCAGCAACCACG
>QKDV01000030.1 GCA_003251955.1 Methanospirillum hungatei | reverse complement strand
CTTATGACACGATAACGTGGCTCAGCAATAATCAGAATGAGGTGGAATCAGGTATGTATTAGGGGGAAACCAGGAGAATACAATGATTTCTTTTCAAAAGCAGTCACTGGTGAACAAGCTCAAGATTCAGATAGCAATTACAATCATTTTTGCTCTCCTTCTTGGTGGAGCCGGAATCTACGGGACATATTCCATGAATGAAATGGTTCATACCATGTATTCTGATCAGCTTGAACCACTTCTGGAGACAAGCAAGGCCAATATCTGGTTCATGGAATACTCTTATTCTGTTGTAGATTACGTTTGTCAGACTGATAAATCAAAGATGGCGGTCATTTCTGAAGAATTGACCGAAAATGAAAAGAATATGATGAAAGAGGTCGATCTGTTCAGAAAATCAGACCTCTCATCAGAAGATTTGACAATCATAAATAAATTTGACTCAAGCTGGAAAGATTATAAAACTTCATCCAAAGAGGTGATGGCACTTGCAGCAGAAGGAAAGAGTGAAGCTGCAACCCAAAAACTCGACAGTGAAACCAAGCAACTGATGGAGGAGGTGAATACAGTCCTTGACAGCCTTATGTCTATCAACGAGAAGGATGCAGAAGCGGAGTTTGCATCTTCTCAGGAACTGTTCACAACAATCAGGAATCTTTGCGTTCTGGCATTAATCGTTTCCATAATCCTGATTTGCCTGATCTTCTATCTTGTGAGTACACGCCTCAATGAACAACTTACCCTGTTATTCAAAGGGATGAGTGAGATTGGGAAAGGTAACCTTGAGTACCGGATTCACATGGATGGAGATGATGAATTAGCCCGGGTATCCGGAACGTTTGACGATATGACGGCTATCATAAATAATGTCAGTACTGATATCCAGAATATTGCCAATGATGCCGGGAATGGAAATCTCTCCAGACGGATAAACACCGGTGAATACAAGGGCGACTTCCTTGGAATGGTCTCCAGGATCAATGAACTTATTAATGCAATAGTAATGCCCCTGCATGAGGCAATGAAGCTCGCCAACTCCTATGCCTCATCTGATTTTACACCCCGGTTCAGTGATTCAATCAGTGTAAAAGGAGAATTTCAGACCTTTAAAGATTCGATGAACCAGGTTGGTGTCCAGTTATCTCTGGCTATCAAAGGTGTAAAAAATGAGATTGAAGTCCTAACTTCGGGGATGGAAGAGACCGCTGCGAGCATGGAAGAGATTGCAGGCAGTGTCAGTGTTGTAGCCGATGGTGCCGGGAAGGTGAGTATGTACTCGAACCAGAGCCTTGATGGTGTAAAGCAGAGCCTGGTTGCACTTGATGAGTTATCAAAAACTGTTGGTGCTATTGCTTCAAAGTCTGAGATGGCATCGGCTACTGCCATGAAGACTGTCGACCTCTCTGCCCGTGGAAAGACACTTGCAAACCAGGCTGACGAGAGTATGTCAGAGATCATGAAGTCGGTTTCAGCAACCGAAGCGATGGTCAATGACATTAGCGAGCAGATGGAAGAGATCGGAAAGATTGTGTTCCTGATCTCCCGGATTGCTGATCAGACAAGTCTGCTTGCCCTTAACGCTGCAATCGAAGCAGCACGGGCAGGAGAAGCCGGGCTTGGATTTGCAGTGGTAGCGGATGAAGTCAAGGATCTTGCCCAGGATTCACAGGACTCAACCGAAGATATTGCAGAGATCATTGGAAACCTCCAGAAAAAGATCACCGAAGTCACTGAAGCGATGAAGAAGTCATCAAAAGAGGTATACACCGGAAATGAGGCAGTTTCTGAAACCCTTGTTCTCTTCAACCAGATCGTTGATGAGATTGAGGACATTCATCAGCAGATGGGAGATATTGCAGGTGGAACAGAAGAGCAGGCTGCAGCGACGGAGGAGATCACTGCCAGTGTTCATGAACTCGGCTCCCTGGTTGAAAAGGCATCAGACGAGGCAGCAGGATCTGCAGCATCCACAGAGGAGGTTTCTGGTGCTGTAAATCAGGTTAATAAGGTTGTAAATGACAGTGCCCTGGCAATTCAGAGAATATCCAATGAGATGGACAAGTTCATCGTCTGATTGTGGCCTGGGTAAAAGGAGCATATGATGGAGACCATAACATCAGTGTCAGAGAAAAGCCGGCGAAACAGGCGTAAACGCCGTGGAACAGGTAGTGTTGTCAGAAAGATCCTTGCCCGGGGTAAATCAGGCAATTCTATCCAGGTCGTTGAGTTTAAGATTGGGAAGGAGATATTTGCATTTGATCTCTTTGATATCAGGGAGGTGATTGCAGGGGAAGATATCACCCCGGTTCCCGAATCTCCTCCATATATTAAAGGGATAATTGATCTTCGTGGCTCCATTACGACGATAATTGATCTTAAAGAGATCCTTCACATCACGACAGATGAGGAGGTCGCAAAGAACCCGAGAATTATTGTTCTTGATCAGGTGGTGATGGGCAAGAAGATCGGCGTTCTTGTTCACGAAGTCTTCTCTGTAAGTACGTATGGGAGTGACGAGATTGAACGCGGAGAGAATTCAGCAGACCAGAAAATCGGTGAGGTAATGATAGGGGTTATCAGGCAGCATCAGATGGAAGATAACGCCAAGGAAAAACTCATTCTCTGGTTGAATATCAAGAAGATCGTGGAAAATATCAGACAAAACCTGTGAATTAAACTTTATGGGTGAGAGATAAGATCCGGATTTTTCCGGTATTATCATCACTCATCCGGGTCCTGAATGATACCATTTTACATGGATCTTCATATGTTCTTTTCTGGAATCAACTTCCCCAATAATTAAACCCTATTTCCTGAATTCTACATTTATACCGTGGTGTTTCTGAAGGAAGTTAATCGTTTTTTCTGATTCTATCCATCTCTTATCCAGATTATCGATGATATCATCAATATCCTGCACACACCGGTTGACAGGCTCTTCAATCTCTGGTGCATGCATGTCTACAAGGGTAGATATTACAGTCAGGGGATTTCTGATCTTATCATTTAAAAATGCCAGTTCAATCAGGTTCTTCTCCAGCTGGGCAAGAAGTTTGCTTCTCTCATACTCTAACTTCTTCTGTTCAGTAATATCGATAGCGATCCCGATTGTGCCGGTAATTTTCTCTGATGCGTCCCGAATGGGAGAAGCATATAACAGGAAAGTTCTATCATGATAATACCCTTCAACAGTTGAGACAACACCGGATAATGCCTTATTGTGTGCATCTAACAGACTTGTGTCGATAGAAATGAAGAGATCCCCAATATTGTGACCAACTCCTGTCTTCGGGGACAGCCCTATCTTCTCAAGAGCAGCACCGAAAATACTCTTCACATTCATGTCAGTATCGGTTGTCAGAACAAGACCCGGAATGTGATCAACAATAATCCTGAGTTTCTTCTCACTCTCAAAGAGAATTTGTTCCTGCTCAACCAGACGATCATAATTTTCCCTGAGTTCTTCTTCTGTTGATATAATCTCCTCATATGCTGCAGCGATATCATCGTTTTTCTTTGATAGTTCCACTTCAGCCATTTTTCTTTTTGTAATGTCGGTCAGATAGATGCGGGCTGTATGATATTGATTCGTGATGTAAATATGTTCGATAAATATCCTGTCTTCAACTATTATCTCTCTGTCAAATGACCTCTCAATGCCGTTCTTAAGGGCATCCAGTATCTCATCCAGGTCTTCAGGAATAAAACGATAAATATCGGTTGTCCCGGTAAGATCATGAATGACTTGTTCGGTAGCGTCATTGTATAACGTGATGATTCCGGATTCATTAATTTCAAAGATAGGATTTGGGTTTAATTCAATGAATGAAGCTAGAGATTTGATCTTTTCTTCATATTGCATAAGTTGAGTAATATCGAATGGAATTGAAAGCATATAGGGAGTATTATTAATTGTGATAATCCTGCCCGAAAAGAGGATATCTCTTACGACTCGATTTTTTCCTCTCATCTTTACCGGTACCAGGTTACATGAACCATCCCGTTTAATCTGGTTCACGATATTGTTTCTCTGGTTTATGTCAACCCAGAAGTCCAGATCTATCGCACTCTTTCCGATGACCTCTTCACGGATATATCCCCACCACTGGTAAAAATGTGCATTCACTTCGTAAAATGTCCCGGTAGTTAGATCTGATATTGCAATACCTTCCGGAATCAGGTCAAATATGGTCTTAAATAACTGTTCAGAGTTTTTTAGCTGCTCAAAGGTTAAGGAAGTGTCAGAAGCCTCTTTACCAATCCAGATTCTTCCGATACATTCATTCTGTTTATCCAGGATTGGGCTGGATTGAATCTGTATTGTTTTCCCATCAGGTCTCATGAGATTCCGAGTCCCGGTCCAGAGGGGATTGGATCTGATTCCGGTCAGGATTTCATTAAGAGGTTCCGTCTTAACGGACTGCTCTGACAGAATCCTGACAAAATCATCAAAACTGTCTCTAGTCCAGTCCTGGGGAAGATCAAAGAGATTTTTCCATGCTTTATTACAGGAGACAAGAGAAAGGCTGGTGTCAGTGATAACTATCCCGTCAGTGAATGATTCGTATCCGAAATTAAAAATATCACTTGGATTTGACATAATAACAAGAAATCACTGAATCTTTTTTTAGTCATATGCGACCTCTGGTATTAGAATATTGGCTTATGCATTTTGATTAAAAATGGTATGAATGATATACATTCTCCGATAATCAAGAAGAAGTCCGCGAGGATATAGTAACTGTTATTTTGAGAATGGATTTTCATAGACAGTTGAGTAACCTATGAATGTACCGGGTGGTGTTGTTGAAGGCGTCTGAACTTCTTGAAGTAATAAAGGGCGATATGAGCACAATATCTGAATATATCTCTCGAATAAAGGGGGTACATGAAACACCTTCAAAGGGTTCTGTGTCTCCGATTTCGATGTTAGCTGAATATGACTATGCAGTATTCAGGGAGATCATGGATGAAACCTGTCCGGATCCTGATGTTGTCATCAGATCTGATAATGTCGAAGAGTTCAGGGATGCTCTTAATCGCTACTTTGATGAATATGCACCGGAAGAAACGGATTTGAGATGTTATGTTACAAACATTTCACTGTACCTGGTATTTATTGCGAAACGACCCCTGCATCCCCCGGGCTTTGATTCCCCGGATTTAAAGGTTATTAGTGGGCCGGACGGTGATTACTACTGCAGTCGGAAGGGTAGGATATCTGATGGCGAGCCGACACTCTGCAGGTACTGTGTATGCAGGCCGATATAAACTACCCCGTTGGGTTTGTCCCTGTTAATTACCAACGACAGACCTGGAAAAGACAACCAATCTCTGTATTATGTTTCCGAATTGTAGAACAATAGAGGAGTGCCTTTCACTCACAAAAAGGATCGAGTCCTCCTCTTTACTCTTCCTTTCATAACAAACATTTTCGATTGTTACCGGGTATCACCGGGAATATCTGGCCTGGAGCATTGGGAAGTGAAGAAAATCATGTTTTGACATTAACTCGAAGACTGGTTAGACACACCTGATAGTAAGAAGAACCTGACCTACTAGAACCGCGATAACTCCCACCTCTCCGGAACTGAGTTCCTCATGCCGGACATCTACCCGATGAAGCTGCTTTGACTATCGATGAGATCAGAAACCTGCTGAAGCGTTTCAGGTATGTGTCAGGGCTACGGGTATGATCACCCATCATCACCACGGTGCACAAAAATAATACTTCAATTCATTCCAATTTTCTATTCTTCTCTCATTCTCCCCCCGATTCACAGCCCTTTAAAATTACATCCCTATACCGGTCGACATAATACATAGCCGAGAAATCGGCGGGAATCGAACAATGGCAGACTTTACAACCAAGAGTGTCACCAAGTCGGCTGAGCGAAAACTCACCGCACCTATCGACACCGTAGCAAATTTCCTGGCCCTTGTCCAGGATGTCATCGACAACAACCCCTGGGGCTGCACCTCGTACACCTCAAACGGTGCAACCGTTGCAGCAGTTGTCAGGGGATCTGAACACTACTCAGGCAAGATCGTGTATGAAAATGCAGAAGCAAAGACCGTCGGCCAGATCTCTGTCAGGGCCCCGACATCTGCATCCTTCAGTACAGACGTCAGCACCATCATTGCAACAACCGCGATAAACACTGCAATGGGCGGAACACCATCACATGACAGTTCTGAAGACACCTTCAGCTGTGCCATCAAATGCCACAGTGCAAACGATGAGATCTACACCGTCACCTTCAGACGTGACAGCGTAGTGGTATCAGGATATGAAGCCGACAGCATTCTCACCGGAATAGAGAGCTGGGCGGATAATGTTCCTCTCCTGGCATAATCACCCGGAGGGGAAATGCGGTGGAATTATCTGCTGTCAGGATCCCTCTTCCTGATCCTGGCCTCCCTTACCGGGGCAGAGTACCTCGGCACAACAATCAGCACCGACGGGGTTATGATGCTCACCGGAACAGGTGAAGATACAAATGGGTCATTTTCATCACGCATAATGACTGTCGGAGCATCAGAACTCTCCCGTATCATCGGAGAACAATCAGGAATAGGAATGTCAGTCCATGGAGAAGGCCCCCTTCTCTTCTCTGATTATACAACCGGCAGAGTCTCACCTGATTCCGGTCATACATGTGTATTTCTGACACCGGACCGGAGCAATGAAGCAGGCAGGGCAGACCTCTTCACATCAGGAATCCTCGGCCATGGAACCTACACCATGACCCGTGTGCCCATCTCCGGTCTCTCTGGTGAAACCCTGGTGAACGGGACCGGATTCATGCTCCTTGGATCAGGATCAGACGGGAATGAGACCATGAGATCGACAGGCTTTGTATCTGGAAATATGACCGTCCACGATCTGACCCTGTACTGATCGCTGACAGAACATACCCGTGATCAGGGGTTTGTGAAAGTGTAATTCTCAACCAAATTGCACGATCCTGATATTCGGCTGTGAAATGCCGCCATCTCAAATCCCCCTGATCACTTTCACCCTGTTTACCTTACCTTTAGATACCCCTGGTACTGAATCACCATATGCCATGTCCTTCATGCTCATGGTAAAAATGCTAAAATTTCCTGTAAATCCCTCTAATCACGAACAATGTCCGTGTTATGATCAGCGGTACCCGATCAGAGCGGTCCGGGGGTGACATTCACCGGGCCCTGATTTCTAAGATGCTCATTTCCCGCTTGTTTCATGGCAGTGGATAATGGTCAATCGTAGAGGATTTCGGCAACCACAGCCCTGTGCCTTTTCACAGATGTCCGGATTCAGGAACTTGATGTCGAAAGTGGACTATGCACAGAAATAGTGTGATACTATGAACCGAATGAAAATAGACAAACCCCGCACAATCCTTCTAAATCTTGGCGGACCAGGAAGAAAGGCGGGGGTAAACTACCTGTATAACCTTTTGAGCTCTTGTACCTTTCTGTCATCCGGGGGTGTAACCTGTGGATTGTAGTCTGATTGTGTGTACAGATATCCTGACCGGGTATCCACGCTTCAGAAGAGCACTCATCTGCATCCATATAACCGGGAGGGATGAGACAGATGGCAGATAACAGCCTCACCTCACGGGCTATCCTCTATCATGCATTGACAGAACTTGATCGTGCTGGGTATCACTCGGTACGGATCGCAGGCTCGTCCCGGCCGTTCGATCTCATTGCATGGAACGGCCAGTCGATCCTGTTCATCTCAGTCAGGCGTGCACGAAGCGGAGGAATTTCCCGGTTCAGTGAAGATGTCGTCCGTCTAGCAGAACTTGTAAACAGCAACACTCTGCCCGGGATTGTGTACCTGTGGATCTACATCTTCAGGCAGTGGTTCAGGTACAGGATCATGCCTGGCGGAGCTCTGCCAGTCAGGGGTGATCTGATATGAACCGGGAAGATACACCCCGGATATGCCCGTTCATCTCGTCAGGCCGGGATCTTGTTCCATGCCTTAGTACCCGGTGCACAGCCTGGAGGTCTGTTTTCACCGGAGAAGAGACATTTTCTGTCTATGCCCTGATAGACCGGGAATTTTCAGACTGCTGGGAGGAACACAATGTCAGGGTCTGAACGTACCATCGATCATCCTACCCGTTCGGCCTGCTCTCTCCTTTTTGAACCGGGCCAGACCGTTGAAGTCAGGCTAATCGGAAAGAGAGGCACTGCATCCGGGTATTATGATAACTTTGACAAGCTCAGTGCAGATGCGGTCTCGTTTGACAACCGGGGTGAGTATGCAGGAGTATATGTCACCCTCAACCCGGTCAATCCCGATCTCCTGGCACGACGGGCCAACAGGATCGAGACCCGGCTCGGAAGAGACGAGAAGTCAGCAGGAGACAGCGATATCCTCTGCCGGAGATGGCTCCCGGTAGATATCGATCCGACCCGGCCATCCGGTGTCTCATCATCTGATTCAGAGCATACAGCAGCGATAGAGAAAGCATCACGGGTTGCCTCGTATCTTACAGGTATAGGATGGCCAGAG
>QKDV01000123.1 GCA_003251955.1 Methanospirillum hungatei | reverse complement strand
AGGCAGATCGATGAGTTTGATTCCATACCGCTCAGAATAGTCTGATGAGAGCACTGCAAACCCTCCGGCATTGGTAACCACGATTGCCCTGCGGCCCTTGGGGTAGCGTTTTGGGTGTGAGAGCATCTCGGCAGCATGGAATGCACCGGTAAGAGTGTGGACAACGAGAACTCCGGATTTTCTGAATGCTTCCATGTATACATCGTATGATCCAGAGAGTGATCCGGTATGGGAAGCAGCTGCTGCCTGACCACGTGCAGAGGAACCTGCTTTCAGGGCAACGACCGGTTTATGTCTGGTGACCTCACTGACGACCTCCATGAAGGCCTTACCGTTTTTGATCTGTTCTATGTATGTAATGATGACATCTGTACTTGGATCTGCTGCTGCTGCCCTGAGATAATCAAAGAAGTTCAGGTCAGCCTGGTTACCAACAGAAACCACCATCGAGAATCCGATGTCCTTGGTGAGAGAGAAGTCAACCACAGTGTTGACGATAGCACCACTCTGGGAGATGAACGCGATGTTACCCGGGTTTGGTGACTGGGCCACGTAGGTGGTGTCAAGGCCAATCGGCGGAATAATAAGACCAAGGCAGTTCGGGCCGACAATACGTGTCCCGTACTTGTGGGCGATCTGAACGATCCGGTCCTCAAGCATATGCCCTTCTTCGCTCATCTCCTTGAAACCGGCGGTGATGACCACAGCAATCTTGACTCCCTTCTTTCCACATTCCTCCATCACACCGGGAACGTGCCTCGCAGGAACTGTGATGACTGCCAGGTCAATCGTCTCTTCAGGAACATCAAGGATAGTCGGAAATGCCTGAAGTCCCTGAATTGAGTCACGCTTGTTGTTGATCGGGTAAACCTTGCCAGGGAAGTGCAGGAGGTTGTGCATGACCGCATAACCCATCTTGCTCTTCTCATCAGATGCACCGATGACGGCCACAGACTTTGGTTTGAAGTAATCGATTGGAACCTCCATCCTGGTATCGCTCTCAAGCAGCTGGATGTTGTCATCCATGATGACCCTGGCATCAACCGCACAGGCACCAGAATCGTAGAGTCTAATCGGGTTGACATCAAACTCTCTGACTTCGGTCTGCTCCTGGAACATTTTGCAGATATTCTTGACAAGCTGGATGAGGGCCTCCTCGTCCTTTGGCTTTGAACCACGATATCCGGTGATGAGTGGATAGGAGTTAATCTCCTTGACCATGGCTCTGATCTCATCCTCATCGATTGGAAGGATCCTGAGTGTTACATCCTTCATCAGTTCGACAAGGGTACCGCCGATACCAAAGGTAATGACTTTGCCAAAGGTTGGATCAGTCTTTCCACCGATGATGAGTTCAAGACCGGGAGCTGCCTGGTTCTCAACGATCACACCTGTGATCTCTGCCTGAGGATTGTATGCCCTGGCGTTAGAGACGATCTGGTTAAAGGCTGACTGGGCTGCTTCCTTAGTACCGACGCCGACAATCACACCACCTGCATCACTCTTATGAATGATCTGTGGTGAGATGATCTTCATTACAACAGGGAAACCGATGGCTTCTGCAGCCTCTCCGGCATCCTCTGCACGGGTGACAATTCTGTACTTGGGGGTCGGAACTCCATACTTGTTGAGGAGATCGTATCCCTCAAACTCACTGAGCATCCATTCTGCCATGAATTAACCTCAATATCATCAGAACTCTGCCGTATCATATGATCAGCAAAGTTCTACAAATGACGAAATCAACTTCGTCACTTTCGTACCTAATCTGTGAACCACCATTCCATATAAACAATTTGTAATTATTGTTCATGATGAATGAAACCGGTCAGGAAAGATTTTTAGGAATTGTTCATGATAAATAATGATAGTTCTGGATGCGCATTTTGCATCTAGGAGATGAGAATATGGCCGGAACTATCTACTACCCGGATCCGTCCTACAAAGAGACGGCAAAGATCCACAATTATTCCCAGGAATATCAGGAGTTCACAAAAGATCCTGATGCATTCTGGAGGAGGATCGCATCAGACCTCCTCTGGTTTGAGCCGTGGGATAAGGTGAGAGTCTGGGATCACCCGTTTGCACGCTGGTTTACCGATGCAAAACTAAATATTACATATAATTGTCTTGAGAGGCACTTAAACAACGATAGACGCAATAAAGTTGCCATCTGCTGGGTTGGAGAGAACAACCGTGAACGGATCCTGACCTACTATCAACTCCACAAAGATGTAATGCGGTTTGCAAATGGGCTCAAATCGCTCGGAGTTGTGAAAGGGGATCGTGTCTGCATCTACATGCCTGCCGTACCTGAAATGGTTGTTGCGATGCTTGCCTGTGCAAGGATTGGTGCGGTGCATACCGTTGTCTTTGCCGGATACGGAGCAAAAGCACTCAATGAACGAATCACAGGTTCTCAGTCCAAGGTGGTTATCACTGCAGATTCGACTGTTCGAAGAGGTGGGAGCATCCCTCTCAAGCCTATCGTAGAAGAGGCTATAATGAACGCTCCGATGGTTGAGAAGGTAGTCGTCCTGCGAACCCTTGAGCCTAAGGTTGGCCTTCTTGATGATCTAGAGATCGATTTCGAAGAACTGATGAGTGCCTCGCCGAGGCAATGTCCACCTGAACCGGTGGGATCAGAAGATCCACTCTTTATCCTGTACACCTCAGGAACGACCGGGGCACCAAAGGGGATTGTCCATGCAGCAGGCGGGTACATGGTCGGGGCATACTATACGACCAAGTATGTCCTCACGCTGCAGGAGAATGATCTGTACTGGTGTACTGCTGATCCTGGCTGGATCACTGGTCATACCTATGGAACTTACGGTCCTCTCCTTGTCGGGGGAACTATCTTCATGACCGAGTATACGCCTGACTATCCGGATCCCGGGATCTGGTGGAGACTTATAGAAGAATACGGGGTCTCCATTTTTTACACTGCACCGACTGCAATCAGGATGTTCATGAAGGTTGGAGCTGAGTTCCCTGACAAATCTGATCTCTCGTCACTACGGATCCTGGGTTCTGTTGGAGAGCCATTAAACCCTGAAGCATTCGAGTGGTTCTATCACAATATAGGAAAGGATCACTGTCCGATCCTTGATACCTGGTGGCAGACCGAGACCGGTATGCACATGATTACAACCATGGTTGGTGAACCAATGAAACCAGGATATGCAGGAAAACCGATACCTGGTGTAGTTGCAGATGTGGTAAATGATGAGGGTGAACCGGTTCCTGCCGGAAAAACCGGGTTCCTTGCTATAAAAGAGCCATGGCCGTCAATGATGCAGATGGTGCATCAGAATGAGGAACGGTACCGCGGATACTGGAACTTTGGCAAGGATCACTACTACAGTACAAACGATCTGGCAGTGAAAGATGAAGAGGGGTACATCATGCTTCTTGGCAGATCTGATGATATCATCATCGTTGCCGGGCATAATGTGGGAACAGCAGAGATAGAAAGTGCACTGGTCTCCCATAGTTCTGTTGCAGAGGCAGCAGCAATAGGAAAACCAGATGATCTGAAAGGCAACCTGATCAAGGCATTTGTGATACTCCGTAACGGGATTACACCAACCCCTAAGCTCGTTCATGATCTTAAGTATCATGTCAGGATGATGCTTGGCCCGATCTCTGTTCCTGCCGAGCTTGAATTTGTTGAAACTCTTCCGAAGACTCGGAGTGGAAAGATTATGCGGAGGGTTCTCAAGGCTAAAGAGATGGGGATGGATCCGGGTGATGTCTCCACTCTGGAAGAATAATCTATCCAACTCTTTATATACTGATTTATTACATTTATAAATATGACTGGCAGTCCAGAGAACTCTTTGCGGATAGAAAATATTGTTGCATCCGCTAAGATCACTGATTCCCTTAACCTGCCTCAGATCGCCTCCAGCATCAAGGACGCCGAGTATAATAAAAAACGATTCCCGGGGGTGGTAATAAGGATGCAGGATCCCAAGATCGCAGCTCTGGTCTTTGGATCAGGCAAGGTTGTTCTGACCGGGGCAAAGAGCATGGAGAGCCTGACCCGTGGTCTGGATATCCTCGGTGAACTGCTTCGTAACCTCGGGATCGATATTCCGACAGATCTGACGTACAAGGTTCAGAATATTGTAACCTCTGCCGATCTTGGTGCAGGAATCAATCTCAACAAGATTGCAGTTGGATTCAATCTTGAAAGGATTGAGTATGAGCCGGAACAATTCCCAGGTCTTGTATACAGGCTTGATGAACCAAAGGTGGTTGTCTTGCTGTTTGGGTCAGGCAAACTGATCATTACTGGTGGTAAGGTACCTGAAGATGCAAGGCGAGCAGTACTCAAGATCGTCGACGACCTTAAAGGGCTTGGTTTGCTCTAAACTCCCATTTTCAACACCCTTTTTTTAATATAATTATTTCTATATTTTTAAATACGATAAAAGGTACTTCTGTATCTGCATATGCATACTTCTGCTGGTAGTCAAATCGTGGATGCTGATCAGGAAGGTCTTTTTTCCACCCGAGAAGAAGAGATCACACTGATGCTAACCAGGGCAGGAGTCAGGCAGAACCATGCACGCGTTCTGGTCTTCCTGTTTGGACGTTCAGATCAGACATCTCGTGATATAGAACGTGGAACTCTGCTTAGGCAACCTGAAGTGAGTATTGCAATAAATTATCTTATTGGTCAGGGTTGGGCTAAAGTTGCCAGCCTCATTACCGAAAATAAAGGAAGACCGGTAAAACTCTATCAACTTGCAACACCTATCGATGCAATCCTTGACGATATCAGGAAAGAGAAAGAAGAGGAGTATACTGCCAGGATTGATCTGATAGAGGATGTCAGAAAACTAGTGCACGATTCAGGGTACTGATCTACAAATCGTTTATTCCCAGAATCCGGCAGTCATCATTCTCACCGATAATGACTGTCATCATATTGGAAAATTCGGCCATGATACCGCATCCGACAACACCCGGTATGTTATTAATCTCTGTCTCAAGTCCCTGCGGGTCGTTTATAGGGCCTGAATGATAGTCCAGAATTATGTTTCCGTTATCTGAGAGAACGGGCCCATCCTTTTTCACGCCGTCCCTGACCACAACACTGCCGCCCATTGTCTCAAGCCGGCGAATAACATGTCCGAGTGCAAACGGGATTACCTCGACAGGAACCGGTCCTGTAAGCTGGTCACAGAGTTTAGAAGCGTCAGCAACGATGATAAGCCGGTTTGATGCATCTGCCACGCATCGTTCTCTGACCTGTGCAGCTCCCCTACCTTTAATCAGACGCAGCGACGGATCGATCTGATCAGCCCCGTCGATTGTAAGGTCGATTTCTGTAACATCATCAAGGGATGCAAGTGGAATTCCCCTTTCCCGGGCTTTCATGGCTGTCTGAATTGAGGTGGGAACGCCGATGATCCGAAGGCCGCCTTTTATCTTTTCTGCAAGACGATCCATCGTGTATGCGACCGTTGAACCGGTTCCAAGCCCTACGGTCATGCCGTCTTTTACATACTCGGCAGCCCTGAATCCGGCGTTCTCTTTTGGATTTCCATTCACGGGGTTCGTCATTGCCGGTCAGGTTTGGAGCAGAGACTCATAAGTCTGCTGCTCAAGTTATTGTCCGGGACTACCAGAGAAGAGACTGCTGAATGAGGGGGTTGCATTGTATGCTGTGCAGTCCAGTGTGATCGGTGTGACCGAGATGTTTCCGATCCGGACCGCATGGACATCTGTTCCCTCTGGTGCATCATCAATCAGAGGGCCATTAATCCAGTAATATGGTTTTCCACGTGGATCAAACCGTTTCTCCACACCGGTTTTAAAAAGCCGTTCTCCAAGATGGGTGACCTCATACCCACCTTTGATCACAGAAGGGATATTGACATTGACCACATCGGCATCGTCAGGAAAGCCGTTCTTTATAATCCGTGAAATAACATCCCTGACAACCATCTTTGACCCATCAAACCGGGAACCCGGAAATTTAGGGTTTTCAAACTTCTCTGCCTGATCTTCAACCTGTAGTGAGAATGCAACAGAAGGAATTCCCTGGTTTGCCGCCTCAAGAGCTGCACCCACAGTCCCTGATGTGGTTATCGCCTCAGCTGATACATTTTCACCGATGTTTATTCCAGATACAACAAGATCAGGTTTAAGATTTAGAGCAAAAAGGGCAATGATAACTGAATCGGTTGGTTTACCTCCCACAGAGTAAGCTTTCACTCCGTTATATGTCGTCTCGTTGACTCTGAGTGGCTCAAAGATGGAGACCGACCTTCCTACTGCACTCTGCTGAGTAGCCGGGGCGCAGACGATAACTTCTGCTATCTCTTTCATAGCGTCGAATGCAGCCCAGAGGCCTTCAGAATTCACACCATCATCGTTGGTCAGCAGGATGCGGGGTACCATTATACAGTACATCACCCGGAGAGAGTAAGAGGATGACTGATCAGGGGAATTATGGGTGATGAGTACCAACCTTTTCTGCAATGAGAGTTCTCCTCGCCGAATATGCATGTCATCATGAACCTGCCCTCGCATCCGAAGGTGAAGCAATGGTCCGTATCCTTTCTGACAGTTTTACCCGCATTGGATATGAGGTCGTGATGCCGGTACCTGGTACTGATTTTGCCGATGAACTTCGCCGGCTTGCGCCTTCATGCGAGGAGGCACTGGTGATAGCACCTGATCACCTGTTGGCCCGGTACACAAAGATAATTGAAGACCTTTCACGTAATATCGGTTGCAACTCACTTGCTGTCGCGGTCTGTGCAAACAAGAAGCGAACAGCATCAACCCTGAAAGCCCACGGGATCGATGTCCCGGCAGAAGTTACGTCAGGGAAGCGTGTGATCAAGGAGATCTCCGGCTGTGGCGCTGTTCACATGCGGTTCCGTGATGAGGAGCCCGAAGAGGGAGAGTTTGGGCAAGAGTTCATTGATGGAGAACATCTCTCGGTGAGCATGGTAGGGAGCAGAGTTGTAGGTGAAGTCTGCCTGTACTATACTGGTGAAGGACCAATGGTCCTCTCCCTTAATCGGCAGAATATCAGGATCGATCCTGATGGGACCTTCCATTATGACGGGGGAGAAACTCCTGCTACCCACCCACGGGCTGAAGAGGTCATCAGTGTTGCCAGAAAGGCAGCAACCGTGCTTGGATGTCAGGGATATACTGGAGTAGACCTCGTGGTTTCTCCTGATCGGATCGTTGTTGTTGATGTGAACCCGCGTCCGACAGACAGTATTGTTGGAATCGCTGCGATCATGGAAGAGGAGATCGCTGATATCATAGTGAAAGCATCGTATGGTAGGGCACCTGAAAAGGTGACACTCAAAGGGAAAGCACGGTTTGGAAAGGATGGGTCGGTGACTGTCAGTGATCGGGATTGATGTCGGGGGAGCCAACCTGAAGGTTGTTGATGGGTCCGGCGTTCATCTTCATTACTGCCCTCTCTGGCAGGAGGCACCAATTCAGGAACTACTGACACCATATGCAGATTCAGATAATGCTGCAGTTGTGATGAGTGGTGAACTTGCTGATTGTTTCTCATCCAAGCAGGAAGGAATTGAATTCATCGTCTCTGAAGTAAAGGCTGTATTCCCTGATGCTGTCTTTTACGGAATGGATGGAAATTTCCATACCTCTGCAGTTCCCCATCTTGCAGCAGCCAATTGGCTCGCAATGGCCGATCTTCTTAGGGAACAGTATCCTGAAGCAGTGCTTGTAGACATGGGAAGTACCACAACCGATATCATTCCTCTGAATGCCTTTGATTCAATGATTGGGCAGACTGACCTGACCAGGCTTCAGCAAGGGTACCTGGTCTACTGCGGCCTGCTCAGAACAAATGTTGCCACTCTAATACAGTCCACAGAGATCAATGGACTTGTAACACCAGTCAGTACCGAGTATTTTGCCTCAACCGGTGATGCATATGTGGCATTAAGCCGGATAGATCCTGCCCTCTTCACTGCTGATACTGCAGATCGGAAGGGGACGGATCGTATCTCGTGTTTGAGACGTCTTGCCCGGGTAGTATGTGCAGACCTGGAAGAGATCGGTGATTGCGGGGCACTTGATGTTGCCAGAACTGTGTACAATATCCAGATGTACCTAATTACAGAATCTGTCAGAAAGGCTGCATTGAAGCATGATGCACAGCAGATCCTAACTGTCGGGATTGGTTCATCACTTGTAGCAGAGTGGACTGGTGGAAAGGATCTCTCAAAGGAACTTGGTGAGTATACTGACGCAATGCCTGCATATGCAGTCCGAGAAAAGGCAATATCACTTGATCAGAACGGTAACTTATCTTGATAGAGTTGGTCTGAAATGTTCAATGTAGACAGCAGATCTGGAATGTCACCTGATTCGCGGTATTTGGATAGTATTCTTTTCCTCACTCTGATTTTCATTACTGTATCTGTTGCCATACCAGGTGTATCAGCAACAGATGTAACAATACACACGTACCAAACCCGAGCACCTGTCGATTATGATCAGGAGGTAGAGGCCGGAGTAAAGGATTATAATACCTGGGTAACTACCGGAGAAGAGCAACTTAAGGCATC
>QKDV01000127.1 GCA_003251955.1 Methanospirillum hungatei | reverse complement strand
ATAGTCCCCCATCTGGCAGCCTGTAAGTATAATGGCAGTGTTATCGAAGATGGGACCATCACGTGTTCTGCTCCGGATCTTGACACGATACCTATCATGAAGCATTATCCCCTCGATGCAGGCCGATACGTCTGTGCGGGAGTGGTCTTCTCACGGTACAACGGGGTTGAGAATGCATCAGTACACCGGATGCTTCAGTCAGGGAAGGACCGACTGGTTGCGAGGCTTGTTGAAGGCAGACACACTCATACCATGCTCAAACAGGCCCTGGCTGACGGTAAGGAACTCCCTGTTGCGATTGCGATTGGTCTGCATCCACTCGTGATGCTTGCAAGCTGTAGCAGAGTCCCGGTTGGGATGGAACTGCCTTATGCAGCAGAACTACTTGGCGGGGAGATCAAGGTAAAGACACTTTCAAACGGAGTTCGTGTCCCTGATGCAGAGATCATCCTGGAAGGGTTCATCGGCGGTGAGACTGCAAAGGAAGGTCCTTTTGTTGATATCACCGGAACCTATGATCCCGTCCGTACCCAGCCGGTGATCAGGATAACCGGGATGTACATGAAGCCTGATCCAATCTACCACGGTATTCTGCCTGGTGGAGATGAGCACAAGATCCTGATGGGTGCACCGTATGAACCGTTGATCTACAAGGCGGTTGCCGGTGTGACCGGGGTGACTGACGTGGTGCTTACGAAGGGAGGCTGTGGATACCTGCATGGGGTGGTTCAGATCAAAAAGCGGACGCAGGGGGACGGGAAGAACGCAATCCTTGCCGCCTTTGCTGCTCACACCTCCCTTAAACACGTGGTCATCGTTGATGAGGATATCAATCCGTCTGATCCCCTTGATGTCGAATATGCACTGGCAACAAGGGTGAGGGCTGATACTGACACTATTATAATTCCCGGAATCAGGGGTTCTTCACTAGATCCCACCAGGATCGGTGACGGACTGAACGTCAAGATGGGAATTGATGCAACCATGGAGATGGGTAGGGAAGACGAGTTCATCAGGGCAACGTGGGAGCAGTAATGTTTCTGACCGCTGAAGAAGAGGCGATACTTGCAGGTGAGCAGGGATCAACCAGGCAGCAGCTGATGGAGATTCTTGTGGCAATGGGAAAGGTCTTCGAGGCAGAGAAGATGGTCCCTATCCGCAGTGCCCAGGTTTCTGGTGCATCATACAAAACGATCGGAAGGTGGGGCCTCGAATGGCTTTCAAGTCTTGATGCAAAAGCCAGTGTTCCTGCAATCCTCAACCCGGTCGGAATGGACCGGATCAGATGGAAGGAGATGGAGATCGATCCTGAGTTTGCCAAAAACCAGCTTGATGTGATTGCTGCGTATGAGAAACTCGGGATCAGGCTTGAATGTACCTGTACGCCGTATTACCTGACCATCACCGAGTATGGTGATCATCTCGCCTGGTCAGAGTCATCAGCAGTGGCATATGCAAACTCGGTCATAGGGGCACGGACAAACAGGGAGGGGGGTCCGTCTGCTCTTGCAGCCGCAATTCTCGGGAGAACTCCTGCATACGGTCTGCATCTCGTCGAGAACAGGTCCCCGGTGCTTACCATCAATGTTGAAGGTGCACCAGAAAAGACTGACGAATCCTGGTTCGGTGCTCTCGGGTATCTGGCTGGAAAGATAGCAGGAAACCGGGTTCCTGTATTTACGGGGATACGACCTTCAAGAGACCAGCTTAAGAACCTCGGTGCTGCAATGGCCGCAACCGGGGCCACAGCCCTCTACCATGTCAGGGATATTACACCTGAAGCTAAAGTCTTCAAGTATGATACCTCCTCACTAGAGACGATCACCATTACTGCCTCAGAAGTTGCAGATGTGTATTCTGATGCGGAACCTGATGCTATTGCCATTGGCTGTCCGCACTGCTCTGATGAAGAACTTGAAAAAATTGCAGGGAAGTTGCAGGGCTGTAAAGTGAAAAGGCCGCTATATATCTTTGCAGCACGTGATGTCATCACCAGGTCAGCAGAATCGGTTGGAATCATTCAGCAGAGTGGGGCATGGGTGTATGCCGACACCTGCATGGTGGTCTCACCCGCACTTGAGCGGTATAAAACCATCATGGTCTCCAGCGGAAAGGCCCTCGCATATGTCCCGAACATGTGCGGAGCTGTCTCGATCATTGGGACGCTTGATGATTGTCTCGCTACAGCCTGCCGGTAAACTTGTTATTCAGGACTCCTGGCGGAGCCTGATAGGAGTAATTTTTTTATTCCTGTGTCAGATAATGGATCTATAAATCTCCGGGAATTCCGATGAGCCAGGCAGGAGACAACTATTATGAAATCCTGAATCTCCGTCCAGATGCATCTCTGCAGGAAATAACCGCTGCATACCGGAAACTGGCTAAGATCCTTCATCCTGATGTCTGTGAAAGTCCTGATGCCGATGAACTTTTCAAGGCTGTAAACGAGGCATATCAGGTTCTTAAGGATCCAAAAAAAAGGGAGGAGTATGATGCCTCCCTGGTTCTTGTAGAAGATTCCCGGTATGGAAGTTATCACCGGGGTAATCAGCAGTACCGGGATCCCAGGACCTGGTACTATACACATCATCATCAGAAATCACAAAAACGAAACGCCCACGAGGAAACAGTTCGGCATGAGAGCACCATACCAAGGATTGTTCAGGTTATCCTCTTTTATCTCACATTGCTCATGGCGATCATCATCGTCGCACAACTCTTTTTGATTCCCTGGATTAACGGTGCAAACAGTACCGATGCACGAACCTCCCTCGCAGAAGGGAATATGTGGATGCAGCAGGAAGAGTATCAGAAAGCGATAGACAGCTACCGTGATGCAACTGCCAAGCTTCCAACATTCTCTGAAGCATGGCGTGCAAAGGGGATAGCCGAACTGAAAAAAGGTGATTCCCTCTCCCGGCTTGGCCAGCCCGGAGCTGAAGGATATTACCGGGATGCGATACGATCGTTCTCAAAGATATCAGGTAAGAATGCTGAAGATCTAGGTGTCACTAAAGCAATGGCTGAAGCGTACCTGAAGATTAATGAGAAGGGATCAGCCATCCTCATCCTGAACAGGGCTCAGCAATCAGGCTACTGGGATGATGAAATGAGTGATATGTTGATACAGGCAAACTCCCAGACCTGAATTAAGATCCTATTCATCCTGGACAAGCCGGCCACAACGCACAAACTCTGCTATATTATCGTGTCTTATCTATACAGAGCGATCACATGGCTGATATCTCTCCCCATATGCAGAAGTATTACGATCGTCTGAATGCCGGTTTAGCCAGGGCGATGGAGGTTGCGGGTGAAGCCAGGAAGGCAGGGCTGGATCCCGAGACCGTGATAGAGATCCCTATTGCAAACGATCTTGCAGACCGGGTTGAGGCACAGGTCGGGATCAAAGGTGTTGCAGCCTGTATCCGTGACCTTGAATCTCGGATGTCGCGTGAAGAGGCTTCACTGAAGATCGGTGATGTGTTTGCTACACGCAAGTTTGGGGAGACCGATAACGATCAGATCCTGGATCACACGATCAGAACCTCAATGGCTCTGGTAACCGAGGGTGTGGTATCAGCACCGATCGAAGGGATTGCTAAGGTTGCGGTCAGAAAGAACGATGACGGGACCGAATATCTCTCCATCTATTATGCCGGGCCTATCAGGAGTGCGGGAGGAACGGCCCAGGCACTCTCGGTTCTTGTCGGTGATTATGTCAGAAGACTTCTCGGACTCAACCGGTACATCCCACGGCCTGAAGAGATCGAACGGTATGTCGAGGAGATCAGGCAGTATAACTCTATCATGAGCCTGCAGTATCTCCCGTCTCCTGATGAGATCAGGTTGATCATCCAGAACTGTCCGGTATGCATCGACGGGGAACCGACCGAGAGGGAGGAGGTCTCCGGGTACCGGAACCTCGAGCGGGTTGAGACGAACACCGTCCGGGGTGGAATGGCCCTGGTCATTGCAGAGGGGCTCATCCTGAAGGCTCCCAAGGTGATGCGTAATGTCAGGAAGATGAAGATGGACGGGTGGGACTGGCTTGAGGAACTGATGCACTCAACCACTCCTTCCAGTTCAGATCACGAGGAGAAGGAGATTGGCATTCACCCCAAGGACAAGTATCTCCGTGATCTCATCGGTGGCAGGCCGGTCTTTGCATACCCGATGCGAAAAGGTGGATTTAGGCTGGTTTACGGGAGATCCCGGAACACTGGGCTTGCAGCAGGTGGACTTCATCCGGCAACTCTCCATATTCTTGGGGATTTTCTTGCGGTCGGAACCCAGATGAAGACCGAACGGCCTGGTAAGGCGGCAGGGGTATCCCCTGTTGACTCTATCCAGGGTCCGACAGTCAGGCTGATTAACGGTGATGTGCTCAGGATCGATGATGCTAAACAGGCACGTGAATTATCGCCACAGGTTGCCTCGATCATCGATGTGGGTGAGATCCTGCTCAGTTATGGCGAGTTCATGGAGAACAACCACGTGCTTGCTCCGTGTGCTTACTGTGAGGCATGGTGGCACCTTGAAGGAGGTGTCGGACATCCGACTAGTGAGGAAGAGGCTCTCGCATGCTGCAATACCGGAGCATTCCTTCATCCCGATTTTACTCTCCTCTGGGATGATGCCAAACCTGCTGACCTCCGTGAACTAGCCGGGTACATCAGTCAGCATGGCTCCCTGTCTGAAAATATCCTGAAGATACCCCAGGATCCGGCCATCAAGGAGATCCTGGAAACCATTCTCTGCCCTCATCAGGTTCGCGACGAGATGTTCATTATCACACCTGCACACCTTTTCTGCAAGTGCCTTGGGCTTGATGAGAACCTCTCCATGACCTCTGCCTGGGATAACGAGGCAGAAAACAGTCTTGATCTTATCATGCACCTGTCAGGGCTGAAACTCAGGTCCAAGGCAGGCACACGGATCGGGGGTCGTATGGGGCGTCCCGGGAAAGCAAAGCCCCGGGAGATGAAACCGGCTCCCCATGTACTCTTTCCGGTCGGTGAAGGCGGAGGTTCACGGCGTTCGCTCCAGGAGGCTGGCCGCCATACCTACAGGGCAAACACTGACGGAGGAATTCTCCAGCTCGAGATGGGGGTCCGGCGGTGTCCTGCATGCAAAACCGAGACATACCTGAACCGGTGCAGTTGCGGGGCACATACAGTGCCGGTGATCGCCTGTCCCCGGTGTGGTCTTGAGGTTGGAGATGGTGTCTGTCCTCAGTGTGGGGTTCCGGGCACCTGCGTTCGTGAATACACGATCAATGTGAAGCAGCAGTATCAGAAGGCACTTGAGAATCTCGGAGTCAGGGAGCAGACCGGTGACCTCGTGAAAGGTGTCAAGGGACTGGTTTCAAAGTTGAAACCGGTGGAACTGCTTGAGAAAGGGGTCCTCAGGTCACTGAACAATCTGTTTGTCTTCAAAGATGGTACGGTCAGGTTTGATATCATCGATATGCCGCTTACGCACTTCCGCCCCAGGGAGATAGGTGTTCCTGTTGAACGGCTTGTAGAACTTGGGTACACACATGATATCTACGGAAAGGAACTGACTGACAAGGAGCAGATCCTCGAGCTTCCTCCGCAGGATATCCTCGTTCCTGAAGTATGTGCAGATTACCTGCTTGCCTGTACGAAGTTCGTTGACCAGCTGCTTGTGAAGGTGTACGGGCTTGAACCGTTTTATAACTGTGAAAAACGGACAGACCTTATAGGGAACCTCATCATCGGGCTTGCTCCGCACACGAGTGCAGGGGTGCTTGTCCGACTTATAGGGTTCTCAAAGGCGAATGTGGGATATGGTCATCCGTTCTTCCACGCAGCCAAGCGGAGAAACTGCTTCTTTGGCGATACCCTTGTGGAGGTCGGTGATGAGTCCGGGATTCATGCGGTTCCAATCCGGCAGTTCGTGCTCGAACGGCTTGATCTCTCGCAGGCCGGGATTGACAATCTCGGCACCTTTTATGCTGATCCCACCCGACCTGCCTATGCCAGGAGCGTTGATACCGGGGGAATCCCGCACATGCGAAAGGTGACCTCAATCTCTGTTCACCGGGCACCGCAGAACCTGATCCGGTTTTCGACAGCCAGGGGAAAGGAGCTCATGGTAACCCCGGATCATGCAATGCTGGTCTGGGATGTTGATTACCTACGCAAGATCCGGGCTCTCGAAGTAAAGGTTGGAGATGCAGTCCCGGTCTGGGAAGGAAGTATCGTCATCTCTGACCGGGTTGCAACTATTGATTATGTCACTTCCCCTGATGACCGGGTCTACTGCCTTACCGTGGACCGGGATCATACCGTCGTGGCAAACGGGATCTTCACCGGGCAGTGCGATGGTGACGAGGACTGCGTTATGCTGCTCCTTGATGGCCTGATCAACTTTTCCAGGGCGTTTCTTCCTGAGACCAGGGGTGGATCAATGGATGCACCGCTTGTGCTCAGCAGCAGGATTGATCCAACCGAGATAGACAAGGAGAGTCACAATCTGGATGTCTGTGCCGGGTACCCACTCGAACTCTACCTGAAGGCACTCGAGTATGCTCATCCGAAAGATGTCGAGGGGCTTGTCGACCGGGTCGAGAAACGGCTTGGAAAGCCGGAACAGATCGAGGGATTCTTCTTCACCCATGATACCTCCGATATTTCGGCAGGCCCGCTTGATACGATGTATACCCAGCTTCAGTCGATGGTTGACAAGCTCAACTGCGAACTCGAACTCGCCAAGAAGATCAAGGCGGTTGATGAGCACGACGTGGCCGAAAGGGTACTCCAGACCCATTTCATCCGCGACCTTCAGGGGAACCTCGGTGCGTTTGCAAAGCAGAAGTTCAGGTGCACGAAGTGTAACACCAGTTACCGTCGTATGCCATTATCTGGAAAATGCCGGTGTGGAGGAACGGTTATTCCGACCGTGCATGAAGGCTCGGTGAAGAAATACCTGAAGATGTCGCAGGAGATCTGCGAGGAGTTTCATATCTCCGAATACACCAGGCAACGAGTGGAGGTTATCAACATGAATATTGAATCAACCTTCGGCGAGGAGAAGATCGAGCAGCTCGGGCTTGCGGATTTCATGTGAATCAAAAAATAATCCGGCTGATTACCCATGAATCCTTTATAGTTTCAGGTTAATTCTCGTACATCAGATGTACGATCTCACTGCTCTCAGGGAAGAGTTCCCGGTTCTCGAAGAGGTCATCTACCTAGATAACGCCGCAACGACCCAGACACCTGTCCGGTCTGTCGAGGCTATCTGCGACTTTTTTTATGATTATGCAGGGAACTATGGAAGAGGAACTCACCGGCTTGCCAGGGAAACGACTGCCAGGTGCGAGGAGAGCAGGGAAGATCTTGCAGATTTTCTCGGTGCCTACCCTGAGCAGATCATCTGGACCGGCAACACGACCGGTGCAATAAATCTCATTTCGCAGGGTTTCTCGTGGAAGAAGGGCGACGAGGTGCTCTGTACTGCACTTGAACACCACTCCAACCTGCTTCCGTGGATGGCACTCAAGAGGCAGGGTGTAAAGGTGTCAATCATCCCCCAAAAGGGCGGGTATGTTGATCCTGACTCTGTGAGTGATATGATCACCTCAAAGACCCGTGTTGTTGCTGTCACCCAGATGTCGAACGTGACCGGGACTATCCAGCCGGTTGACGAGATTGCTGACATCACCCATGATGCCGATGCTGTCATCGTGGTAGACGGAGCCCAGTCACTCGGCCATATCCCGGTTGACATCAGCAAGATGGACTATCTTGCCATCGCCGGGCATAAAGGGCTCCTCGGTCCCCAGGGTGTCGGGGCACTCTATGCTGAAGAGCCACAGACCCTTTCCGAAAGCCAGTATGGGGGAGGCACCGTGACATCGGTCTCCTTTTCAGATGTGGTGCTTCGGCCTCCACCGGCAAGGTTTGAGCCCGGAACACCAAATATTCCCGGGATCATCGGGATGGGTCCAGCGATAAGGCTTGTAGATGCACTTGGAGCAGAAGAGATAGCAGATCATGAAGAGGCCCTCGGAGACACACTCTTTGATGCCCTTGAGGAGATTGGCCAGATTGAAATTTTCAGTCCAAGGGGATCGCCTGTTGTCTCGTTCGGGGCTCCCGGGATACATCCAGACCTGCTTGCAACCCGGCTTGATGAGATGGCAGCGGTCTGTGTCCGGAGTGGGATGCATTGTGCCGAGCCATACTCCCGGACGTTCTGTGACCTTGGCACCGTCAGGGCGTCTGTTGCCTGCTATACTACCAGTGAAGAGGTCCTGATTCTTGCAGATACCCTGCGTGAATTGTTTGACTCCTGGGATCCTGATTCAGAACCTGAGTATGTTCCTGAACCGGATCGCTGGGAAAAGAGCAGGTGTCCCTGATACCTGGAACCGGGAAGATTATCACAATCCGGACTGAACAGTACCTCATGAAGTGTATCATGCCAGGCATCCTGGCATTCATCATGATTCTTTTTATTATTCCCGGAGTAGCTATGGCTGGTCCGGTGAATCTCACAATGTCATCAGCCTCTGAGGAAGGAGGATACATTGCAACCGATATTCTCCTCTCTCCGGGATCAGGG